>JANQNI010000008.1 GCA_028289805.1 Thermoplasmatota archaeon
TGGCTCAATGTCGCGATCTTCGAACTCCACCGCGACGGAGAGATCGACGAGATGTGGCGGAACTGGTTCGGCGTCGACATGTTCGCGCCGGTCGGCGTCCGGCCTCGCGCTCGCCGTGCGGTGGAGGTGAGTCATGGTTTCCCACCAAAACGGTTTCAACCTCCGCCGCCGCCATCCCCCCATGCGCCCGAGCACTGCGTTGCTCATCGTCCCGCTCCTCCTGGGGGGCCTGGGGGTCCCCCTCGTCGGAGCCGAGCCCGTTCAGGTCCTCACCGACGAGGCCGGCGACGCCGTGGCGCGAACCCCCGACGGCACCGCGCCCCCCTCCGGCACCTACGACCCCTCCGGCGCCGACCTGCTGGGTCTCACCCTCGACGAGACGGCGGGAGCATTGACCTTCTCGCTGGCCGTCGCCGACGTCGCCCCCTCCGCCGAGGGAAGCGGCACCGCCCGCTTCGTCATCGGGTTCTTCCACGCCGACCAGTCCTACCAGGTGGTCGTCTACCGCTTCGGAAGCTTCGACGGCGCCTGGTTCTACGACGCCGAGGTCGAGGCATACGACGCCGGCCGCGAACGCCACGTCCCCGTGTACGGCGTGAGCGTGGACGTGGACGAGGCCGCGAACACGTACCACGTCGCCGTTCCCCGCGACGTGCTGGTGGACGGCAACGGCACCGCCCCCACCGCCGGCCGGGAACTGCGGCTGCTGCGCGTGACGTCCCAGGAGGCCAGCGACGGAGCCGCCTTCAGCCTCGGCACCATCACGGTCGCCGACGCCATGCCCGACAGCGGCGTCAGCGACGTGCCCTACGCCGTCCAGCGCGGCCTCCTCCAGTCCGGACAGGCACGCCTCCACAGCGACGACCCCGTGCGCGCCAGCAACGGCGAGGAGGCCACCTTCGTCTACTACGTCCAGGGCGTCAACCTCCACGAGGAAGACGACCGGTTCGACCTGGAGGCCATGGGCGTCCCGGGCGGGTGGGGCGTCACCCTCCCCGCCGCCACCCTGCGCATCCCGGGCAACGACACCGTCACGTTCCCCCTGCTGGTGTCCATCCCGTTCAGCCACCAGCATGGCGCCTTCGAGACCTTCCAGCTCGAACTGCGCTCCCAGCGCGACGACCGCAGCGTCGGCCGCCTCGAGCTCGGCGTGCGCTTCCTGGAGACGCCGCAACCGGCCGGCCATCACGACACCGTGTGGATCCACACCCGCCAGGTACCCGCCTCCAACCTGTGCTTCGGCTGCGGCGACGGCAGCATCGCCTTCATGAATGCCGTGGAGGACCACGCGCTGGACGAAGACATCCCCGCCCGCGGCGAGGACTCGAGCTTCATCGGCACCGGCGTCTGGAACTGGGACGTCTTCCTGGAACCGGGTCTGCGTCTCGGCCTCGACTTCGACGTCAACGAGACGGGTTCCCTGGATGTGGAACTGGATGCCCCCAACGCCGTCAGCGATGCCAGCCTCGGCGGCCGCCTCGTGCACTACGCCCGCGTGGGCGATGGCGTCGAACGGACGCTCCTTGCCGACCTGGTGCCCACCACCCCCGGCACCCTCAACGGTCCCACCACCCTCAGCACGCTCCTCGTGCCGACCCCCGACGCCGACCTGGTCCCGTACAACCCCCACGCGGCGCTCGTCCTGGAGCTGGAGCTGGAGGGGGACGCCGTCACCGCAGAGGGCGCCGAGGAGTACCTGGAGCCCGCCCTCACGGGCGGCAGGATGACGCTCCCCCTGTTCGAGTACCGCGACCCCGTCGTCGACGTCTTCGCCCAGCTGGCCGGACTGGACCTGCGCCACGCCGACCGCGCCGAGAAGTTCGTCAACCCCGGCGAGACGGTCCTGTTCAACCTGACGCTCGCCAACGAGGGCGCCATCGACGACGTCTTCGAGCTGCGCGTCAACGGCACCAACCAGGAGTGGGCCCGCGTCCTCGGCGACACGCGCATCTTCGTCGGCACCGGCAACGAACGCCACGTCGTCGTCGCCGTCACGCCCCCCACCGACGCTCCCGACGGTGCGGTCACCGACCTCGTCGTCACGGTGGCGAGCGTCGCCGAGCCGACCGTGCAGGGCAACGTCCGTGTCGAGGCGACGGTGGACAGCCTCGTCGACCGCACGGACGAGGGGTTCCTGGTGCAGGACGCCGAGGGACGCCTCACGAGCAAGGAGAGTCCCGGCCCCGCCGTGGGGTTGCTGCTGGCGGGCCTCGCGGCGGCCGCCCTGCGACGTCGCCGCTGAGTGGCCACCGTTGCCCTGCGTCGACCTCCGGGGTCGCTGTGGTGCGTGGTTGCATCGGCTGGATAGATTCGATGCGAACACCACTCGGCTTAAGTAATCAAAGACCCCCGTTGGCTCCATGCGTGCTTGGTCGTGGCTTCTGCTCCTGCTGTTGTTCAGCCCCGTTGCCGTGAGTGCCCAGGAGGCCCAGGGCCCGCCCCTGCTGGAGGACCCCGCGGGGGACGTGCGGGCCGTCGCGGCCGGGCAGGACGCCGGCGCCAGCCCGGCCGCCGTCGACCGCGTCGACCTGCGCGCCGTGCACCTCGTCGAGACCCCCACGCACCTGGAGGCGTCCTTCCAGGTGGGCGCCATCGAGCAGGACCCCAGCGTCGTCCACGGCCTGTTCCTGAACTTCGAGTACGCCGGCATGCGGTACGAGGTCCGGGCGTCCTCCAGCCTCGGCGGCACCGATTACTTCGCGGCATTCTTCCGCATCGACGAGTCCACCGGCCGCACCAACTACGTCGACAACCTGGAGGCGACGGTCAGCACGGGCACGGCCACAATCCACGTCCTCGTCCCCCGCGACCTCGTCGTCGGCGCCGACGGCGCCCCCCTGGTCCCCGACCGCAGCCTCACGGACATCGGCGTGATCTCTCGCGGGCTCTCCGTCTACCTCATCAGCATCGAGGGCGAACCAGCCACCCTCACCCTCCGCGACGACGTGGACGGCACGGCGGAACTGCTGCTGCGCCACGGCGTCGAACAGACCGGCAACGCCCGCCTGTGGAGCGAAACGCCGTTTCGCTCCAGCAACGGCGAGGCCACCACCTTCGTCTTCCAGGTCGAGGCCCAAAACGTGGGCGAGGCGGCCGACGACTTCGAGCTGGCGCTCCAGGGCGTCCCCGCCAAGTGGGACGTGCAGTTGCCCGTCGAGCGGCTTCACCTGGAGGCCGGCGAGCAGAAGCGCGTCCCCCTCGTGGTGCGCACCCCCTTCGCGCACGCCCACGGCAGCCTGGAGCAGTTCCTGCTGAGCCTGACGAGCGTCTCCGGCGACGGCGTCGGCCGCGTCGAGATGGGCGTCCGCTACCCCCTCATCCCGCAACCCGCCGGCCACCACGACACCCTCTGGATGCACCCCGTCCCCGGCCCCACGGACCCGCTCTCCACGTCCGTCGACCTGCTCAACGAGGCGATCAGCGGCTCCGGCAGCTACTACACGGACGCGGTCGTGATGAACGCCGTGGAGTCGGACGAGCGGCTGCAGACGGGGCCGGTGAACGGGCACGTCTGCGACAACGGCCGCAACGGCACCTCCCCCCTCGCGCCCACCTACTGCTGGCGCGTCTACCTCGACCCCGGCCTCGACATGGGCCTCGACTTCGACCTGGGCCGCCTGGGGGCCGTGGAGGTGCCCGTGCAGGCCCTCGTCCCCACCGACGGCGCCGTCCTGGGCGGCACCCTCTACCACCTCGGGTCCCCCGAGACCGTGGAAGAGGTCGGCTACTCCTACACCACGCAGGAGTACACGCCCGTGGCCGACGTGGTCGGCGGCGACCCCGTCAACATCGGCCTCGACGAGACGGTGCTCCTGTCCGCCACCGTCGTGCCCCGCCCCGAGGCGGACCTGGTGCCCTACGCCCCCGACGCCGGGCTCGTCCTCGTGCTGGAACTGGAGACGGACCGCCTCGACTACGCGCTGTTCGGTCCCCACGAGGAGCCCGCGCTGCTGCCCGGCGGCTTCCTGCGCCTGCCCCTGCTGGAATACAGCGACCCCGTCGACCAGGTCTTCAGCGCCGCCGACGCCCTGCGGCTGGAGGTCGTCACCGAGCAGGAGCGGATGCTCAACCCCGGCGACACGGCCGTCTTCGCCGTCGACGTCGCCCACGCCGGCGAGCGGGGCACCTTCGACGCCCGCGTCGTCGGCGGCAACGTGGAGTGGGCGTCCCTGCTGGGCCCCACCACGTTCACCCTGGAGGGCAACGAGACCCAGCGCCTCTCCGTCCGCGTCACCGCCCCCGCCGACGCCCCCGACGAGGCCGTGGCGGACCTGGTGCTGGAGGTGGCGAGCACGAGCGACCTCAGCGTCCGCGGGCTGCTGCGCCTCGTCGCCGTCGTCGACACGGACGCGGAGCACCCCGACGACGCCGAGCAGGCCGCCGCCCTGGCCCAGAACGCCGGCCGGAACAGTCCCGGACCCGTCGCGCCGCTGCTGCTGGCCGCCGTCGCCCTCCTGGCGCTCGCCCGCCGGCGGGGTCCCGACCGCCGCTGACCGGTCCGGCCCGCCCCGTTGCCTTCAAATCCGGGCGCCTCGTGGTCGCGGCAATGACGGACCGCCCCATCCGCGTTCTGGTGGCCAAGCCGGGCCTGGACGGCCACGACCGCGGCGCCAAGGTCGTTGCCCGCGCCCTGCGCGACGCCGGCTTCGAGGTCATCTACACGGGCCTGCGCCAGACGCCGCAGCAGATCGTCAGCGCGGCCATCCAGGAGGACGTGGACCTCGTCGGCCTGAGCTGCCTCAGCGGCGCCCACAACACGCTGTTTCCCAAGATCAAGCAACTGCTGGTCGACGAGGGGGCGGAGGACGTGGTCGTCTTCGGCGGCGGCATCATCCCCGACGACGACGCCACGCTGCTGGGCGAGAAGGGGATCGAGGCCGTCTTCGGCCCCGGCACCGACACCCGCGACATCGTCACCTTCATCGAGAAGCACCCCCGCTTCAACGGGCGCTTCGAGTAGGCCCATGGACGCCGCCGAACTCGTCGAGGGGGTCCGCGCCGGCAAGCGCCGCCCCGTCGCCCGCCTGCTGAGCCTCGTCGAGGAGAACCACCCCGTCGCCGTGGAGGCGCTGCGGGAACTGCACGACGCCACCGGCGGCGCCCACGTCGTCGGCGTCACCGGGAGCCCCGGCACGGGCAAGTCCACCCTCACCGACCGGCTCATCGAGCACTACCGCCGCGAGGGCAAGCGCGTCGGCGTCATCGCCGTCGACCCCTCCAGCCCCTTCAGCGGCGGCGCCATCCTGGGCGACCGCATCCGCATGCAGTCGCGCAGCACCGACCCCGGCGTCTTCATCCGCAGCGTCGGTACCCGCGGCGCCCTCGGCGGCCTCAGCGCCTCCACCGCGGACGCCGTGAAGGTCCTCGACGCCAGCGGCTGCGACGTCGTCATCGTCGAGACCGTCGGCGTCGGCCAGGCCGAGGTCGACGTGGTGCGCCTCGCCGACACCGTCTGCGTCGTGCTGGTGCCCAACCTGGGCGACGACGTGCAGGCCGTCAAGGCCGGCGTCATGGAGATCGCCGACGTCTTCGTCGTCAACAAGGCCGACCTGGACGGCAGCGACAAGGTCCACGCCGAGGTGGAGGCGAGCATGAGCCTCGGCCACCCCGACGAGGACGACTTCTGGTGGCCCCCCATCGTGCGCACCGTCGCCGACCGCGCCACCGGCGTCCCCGAACTGGCCGATGCCGTCGCCGAGCACCGCGCGTGGGCCGAGCGCACCGGCCACTGGCACACCCGCCGCCGGCAGCGGTTGCGCCGCCAGGTCCGCGACCTCCTGCACCGCGCCGTGGAGCGCTTCGCCTTCTCGGGGCAGGACCCCCGCGACGACTTCGCGCCCCTGTTCGAGGCGGCGCAGCACGGCGAGTCCGCCCCGCAGGACGTGGCGGCGCGCATCCTGGACGCCTTCAAGCGGTCCTGAACCGCCCGACGCAGCCCCCGCGGGGGCAAGCAAGGGGAAGGGGAGGAAGGATGGGCCGGGCGGCCCTACGCGGAGTTCTTGGCGAACGCCCGCCAGACCAGGATGGCGGCGAAGGCGATGACGGTCACCGCGATCATGGGGACGAGGTTCTCGTCGGGGATGCCGCTCTCGCTCTCGGGTGCCGGCGGTTCGTAGTTGCCACCCCGGAGGCTGGGCGTGGCCTCCTGCTGCTGGGTGACGGTGGCGTCGTCGCCCTTCTCCACGTACGTGAAGAGGATCTGGTCGCCGTCGGCAGGCTGCTCGTCGAGGAGGTTCGGGACGTTGGCGACGCGGGTCCAGGCGTCGTCGCCCCAGGGGCGGTGGTAGACCACGAACTCGTGCGTGTCGTTCGTCTCGAACGTGCCCGTGATGCGGTGGGGGGCACCGACCTCGACGCGGTCCTGGAACACGTCCACGTCCAGCTTCTCCATCATCTCCCCGAGGGGGATGCACCGTTCCGCGCCGGGGTGCGCGTGCAGGATGCCGTCGTCGCCGTGGATGTGGAACCCGGAGGCGGGGCTGGTGTTCGCGTCGCCCCACGCGGCGTCGAGGCCGGGGTTGAAGGACAACCGCTGGTCGTCGATGAAGACCGCGTAGCCCGCGTGCCAGTGGCCGGGACATTCCTCGCCCGCCTCGATGGCGCCCGTCGCCTGGCCGTACTGGAACGCCATGACGGCGGCCCACGCCAGGACGATGATGATGGGGGTGCGGTACTTCACGAGGGGATTGACCTTGGACTTGTCGTCCGCGGAGACGTTGGCGCGGCGACGCGGGGGGTTGGCATCGGACATGGGTTCACTCCTTCAGAATGTGGTTCGAGATGACGAGGCGCTGGATCTCGGAGGTGCCCTCGTAGATCTCGGTGATCTTCGCGTCGCGGAAGTGCCGCTCGACGGGATAATCCTTGGTGTAGCCGTTGCCGCCGTGGACCTGGATGGCCTCGGTGGCGGCCCACATGGCGGTCTCGCTGGCGTACACCTTGGCCATGCTGGCCTCCTTGCTGTACGGCTTGCCCGCGTCCTTGAGCGTCGCGGCGCGGTGGATGAGCAGGCGGCTGGCGTCGATGCGCGTGGCCATGTCGGCGAGCTTCCACTGAATGGCCTGGTTGGCGCCGATGGGCTTGCCGAACTGCTCCCGCTCCAGGGCGTAGGCGCGGCTGGCCTCGAAGGCGGCGCGGGCGATGCCGAGGGCCTGGCTGGCGATGCCGAGGCGGCCGCCGTCGAGGGTCTTCATGGCGATTCGGAAGCCTTCCCCCTCGGGGCCGAGGCGGTTCTCCACGGGGACGTGGACGTCCTCGAAGAACAGGGGGCAGCAGGGGGCGCCGCGGATGCCGAGCTTGTCCTCCGACTTGCCCACCTCGAAGCCGTCCATGCCCTTCTCGACGAGGAATGCGCTCTGGCCCTTGTGCTTGGCCGCCTTGTCCGTCTGGGCGAAGACGACGTAGGTCTCGGCGGGGCCGGCGTTGGTGATGAAGAGCTTCTGGCCGTTGAGGACGTAGTGGTCGCCCTCCCGCGCGGCGCTGGTCTGCATCGACACGACGTCGCTGCCGGCGTTGGGCTCCGTCAGGCCGTAGGCGCCGATCTTCTGCCCCTGCAGCATCGGCTTGAGGTAGCGTTCGTGCTGGTCCTCGTTGCCGTAGGTGAACAGGGGCCAGCCGCTGAGGCTGTTGTTGACGCTGGCGATGACGCCGGTGCTGGCGCAGCCGCGCGAGAGTTCCTCGATGGCGATGCAGTAGCTCACCATGTCGGTGCCGGCACCGCCCTTCTCCTCCGGGAAGTTCATGCCCATCAGGCCCAGGCCGGCCATCTCGGCGACGAGTTCCTGCGGGTAGTAGTGCTCGCGGTCGATGCGCTCGGCCAGGGGCGCCACGCGCGTGTCGGAGAACTCCGCGACCATGTTGCGGATCATCTCGTGTTCGTTCGACTCCCGGAGGTCCACGCCGGCCGCACAAGGAGGCGGTTGATAAAGGAGCCCACCGAACGTCCCGATGGTCATCGCCGTGGTTTCACTCCTCCCTGCGCCGGCCCCAAGTGCCCCGCCGCCGTCCCCGCCGTGATGCTGGCGTGGATCGTCGCCGCCCTCGGCGCCCTCTGGCTCCTCACCGCCTGGCTCCTCGGCGCCTGGATCCACCGCCTCCGGCGTCGGCTGCGCGCCCTCGACGGCGCCAAGCGCAGCCAGAGCACCCGCTACGGCCAGATCGCCGAGCAGTTCATCCCGCTCGCCGCCGCCTGGCCCTGGGACCCCAAGCGGTTCCGGTTCCTCGGCGACCCCGTCGACGGCGTCCAGTTCACCGACGAAGGCGTCGTCCTGGTGGAGATCAAGAGCGCCGGCAGCCGCCTCTCCCCCGTGCAGCGCCGCATCCGCGACCAGGTCCGCGCCGGCCGCGTGGCGTGGGAGGAAGTGCGGTTGGATTGAGCGAAGCGAAATCCAAGCGAGGAGCGGGCCGCGCTCGCGGCCCGCGACGCGTGTCGGCTGACCGGAGGGAAGCCGGCACGGGATTCCAGCCGGCGCGGCGGCCGGGCGGGTGCTGGGCGAAACGAAATCCAGGCGGGGGACACGTTGCGCGAACGCGGGCGCAGCGAATCCAGTGCGCTCGGAGGGGGGAAGGGGAGGAACCTACAAAGTCGCGCGCGGCAAGCCTGATGACCCGCGAACCCCATGTCCGGACCATGGCGGCCAAGGAGACGTTGCACCCGCGCCTCCCCCTCGACGTCCTCTGGCTGGAGGATGACCCAGGTTTTGCGGCCGCCGGACGACTCCTGCTGGAGCGGGGGCCCGAGGAGTCCGAGCGCGGCCACCCGCCCTTCGACGCGACGGTGCGGCCCGCCGTCACCCTGGGCGACGCCCTGCGCGCGCTGGAGGACCGCGTCCCGGACGTCCTCCTCGTGGACCTCAACGTCCCCGACAGCAAGGGTCCCGCCACCCTCCTGCGGCTGCGCGAGGCGGCCCCCCACGTCGCCCTCGTCGTCCTGACGGCGGTGGACGACGAGGACGCGAGCATGCTCGCCGCCCTCGAGAACGCCGACTTCTTGTGCAAGGACGAACTGGACCCCCGTCGACTGTGGCGCTCCATCACCATGGCCATGACCCGCACCGGCACGCGCAGCGAATGAGGGGGAGCCCCCGTGCCTGAGGCGTGGCGCACCGCCCAGGAGGCGTACCTGCACGCCGTCGCCGCCGTCGACCCCACCAAGCGCGTCAAGGCCCACGTCCGCACGGGCGCCCTCGACGACTGGCTCGGCGACCGCATGGCCCCCGAGACACTGCACGTCCTGGCCCTCGGCAAGGCCGCCGCGCGCATGACGTGGGGCCTCGTGGAGGCCAACGT
>JANQNI010000012.1 GCA_028289805.1 Thermoplasmatota archaeon
AACCCGCGACTCGCTCGAAGGAACCCCGCAAGCCGCTCGCGTCCCGGCAAGGCAGCCCGGGGGGCTACGAAAGGGGACGTGGCGAGGGGAGTGGGAAGAGGAGGGTCAGGGAGGAACGACGGGGAAGGGCGGTCCAAGCTCAAGCTCAAATGAGCTCGATGACCGTCTTGGTGCCGTAGCTGTTGGGCGTGCTGAAGCCGGCGCTGACGGAGTTGCCGACCTCGGGGATCAGCACGATGCGCACGTCCTCGCGGGGATCGAACTCGGTGCTGGAGAGGTCGAGGGCGATGTCGATGCGCACCAAGTCACCGGCCGTCATCACGGGGTTGCTGGCACTGAAGGAACTGTCGGCGTCGCGCAGGGCGGAGGCGGTGTTCTCCGTGCTGCTGGTGGCACTGCTGCTGTAGCTGTACGTGTTCAGGCTCGTCGAGTTGCTCACCTGGATCTTCACCTGACTCAGGTCCACCTCGGCAGCACCGGGCGCCAGCGTCACGTAGATCTCCAGGTCGTCGAGGCCGCCGGAGGCGCTGTCGCGCTTGCCGACGACCGACTCCACGTTCAGGTTGCTGCTGACCTGCTCGGTCGCGTCCTGGCCGGTCCGGCTGGAACGCTCCTGTAGGTCGCTGCTCGTACTGATGAGCACGCCCGCCGCGATGGCGGCCACGAGCACGGTGGCGATGAACACGATCATCGTACCGATACCCACCTGGGCGGACTCGTCCTTCTCTATGGCTTGTCTGCGGCGGGATTCCATGGAATCACCTGCTCCCCTGTTCGACCAAGACACACAAAGACCCCCACGACGGAGGGGGGGTTGGGACCAGGGGCGAAGGGGCCGCGTCCGCTGCTACCCCAGGGACAGAGGGAGGATGCTCCCCCCGGCGCTGGCGGGGACGCGCCCCTGCACGGGGGGCGCCTCCGCCCCGCTGCCCATCCAGCGCACCACGAAGGTGTCCCCCGGCACCAGGGCCAGGTCCGAGTCCGCCAACGGCACCACCAACTCCACCAGGTCACCGCGCCCCAGGCTCGGCGCGGACGACGTGGCGCTGCCGTCGTCGTCCCGCTGCACCACCACCTCGATGCCACCGCCGTAGCGGAAGCCAACCCCTTCCTGGAACCGCTCCACCCGCAACTCCAGGCCGGCCAGGTCCAGGGAGCCAGCGTCGACGCCCACGTACAGGTGCAGGGACTCCACCACCCCGTCCGCCGCGACCGCGTGGCTGGCGTGCACCACCGGCTTGCCCGCGACGTCCGTGGCCGCGTCCGCCGTCTGCGACGAGGCGCTGCCCAGGGTCTGCGTCCCGTACACCATCAACCCCGCGGCCGCCACGGATGCGACGATGCCCACCAGGACGACCGCCACCGCCAGCGCGGGGCCCTTGTCGCGGCGCACGCCCTTCCGCTCGAGGGCGCGGGCGCTCCGGTTGGCGTGGCGCGGCATGGAGTCCGGTTCAGGCGTCCTTCCCGGCGTCCTTCGATCCCTGAGCGCCCGGAGACGCTTCGGGTTCGGCTTCCTCGGGATAGTGCTTCTGGAAGTAGGCGTCCAGCGCCTCCTCCATGGTACGGCTGAGGGACTGACCCGTCAGGAGACGGTGGCGATGCAGTTGCAGGTGGGTCGACAGAGGAACATGCACCTTGAACTCACGGAGGCGATCGAGGTCTTGGTTCCCATCCCATTTGTCCGGCATTGAGGCGTCCTCCGACACAGACGAACCTCCCCCGCAGACGGTATAAGACCCTGTCTCAAGGCCGCTTGGGGGGTCGGGGGGGAGGGGGGCTCCCTCCAGGAGGACGCCCCCGACCCGCCGTACCCCCAGACCCCCACGGTCCCCGCTGGCCGGCGACCGGGGCGGCGCAGGCCCGCACATCCCTGCCGCCCGAAGGGGAAGACCGCCCCCCAGGGCCTCGGTATATGGACATTGTGGGGTCCGGTCATATAGGGCCAAACGACCGAGAACGGTTTGTGCTGCGGCACCCGAACGGACCAACGTCCGGGGGTCGCGCCGGCCCTGGGGGCCTGCAAACGCACCGAACACACAGACCGACGAAGGTGAACGACCATGATGACGACCGACGACCTAATGGGCATCAAGAAACCGGACATGAACGAGATGAAGGAGGTCAAGGTGAAACTCCCCGTCCGGCAACTCCTGAAGCTCCACTACATGAAGCTGACCAGCAGCCGCACCTTCAGCGACGTGGTCAGCGAGGCCCTGGCCGACTACTTCAGCAGCCACGAGTCCCGCCCCGAGGCGTGAAGCAGGACCAGGCCCCCGAACCTCGCCCCGTTCCCTCCCCTCTGCCCCTGTCCCATTCCGACCCCCCTCCCCCTCACAGTCCCATCCCTCCACCCCCTCGACCTCCCTTTGAACCTGGACGACCCCGACCGGACCCGGCGTCGTCCCGCCCCGACCCCGCCTCCGGCGCATGGTGGTGTCGGGGCGAACCCCTCGGCCTTTCCACTGGCCTTGGCCCTTGATGCTTCCCGTCCACCGAAACGGCGTGGCGGGGCGAAGGGAGACCTTGGCGTCCCGGACGCGCTGGATCTCGTTGCGGATGCGGTTGCGGGTGACCTGCGAAATCTCCCGCGTGGGGGCACCTCCTTCGGGGTCCTTGGAGATGGCCTTGATGGAGTCCCCGTCCTGGACTCCGCTCTGCTTCAGCGCTTTGCGGGGCTCCAACTGCTTGCCGTTGTGCATGAGGCCGATGCTCTCCGGGCTGATGCCTTGGGAGTCGGCCACATCCCGAATCAGGTCCTGGACCCGCTGCGTGGGCTGCACATCCAGCCCCGTCTCTTCCGCGTATCCTGCCGCGCTGCTTGCCTTCACATTCATGGTCGTCACGGCTCCGAGCCCCTCATAAGAGGGGTTGAAGGCAAGGAATCCAGAGTGGTACTTAGACCGCTCACGCGGACCGCAGAGAAACGGGGATTCTATCGCGGAGAAAATCGATGGCCCACGGGCTAGGTTGGAATCTCGGTGACCAAGAACCCTGGCGGCGTGACTGGGATTCCGGCCCCGTAGCCCCATACGTGCATCTGGCGTCCGTAGCCAACAGCATCAACGCTCACCGTGAGCGCCTCGGGGGCCAAGACCACGACCCGACCCTCCGACAGGCACGCCATGCAACTCACGTCCAGCTCGCCCTGGAGTGATTCCTCGTAGGTCCCAGAGTCGGAACGGATTGTGAGCGTCCCAGCACCCGCATTCGAGTACACGTACCGCAGCACCAGCAGAGTAGGCACCGGGGCCTCGGACTCCCAAGAGTCCCCCACCGAGGCTGAAACGGCGGCCGTGGTGGCATGCGCGCCACCACTCATGTCGCCCATCCGGAATCCGGTTGCGGCTTGCTCGTCCAGAACACGAAGCGATTTTACGCACGGCGCCTCCAGTCGAATGCTCACGTCTTCGGTAGTGTTGAACCAGATGATAGCCAGATAGCCGCCGGCGTCTCCGAGCGTGAAATTGGCATAGTTGACGATTGTTGGGCCGGGGAGGAGGGCTGGCGTCTCGACGCGGTCTTCGCCCACGCCGACGTTGACCGCGCCGGGCGCTGTAAGGTCTTTGGCGCCGTCAAATTCCAAGCCACCATACAGTTGCGTGACGGCCCATTCGCTGCTGACGTGGAGGATGCTGACGGGGTTGTAGTGGGTGGTGTTCCAGTGGTGGCGAACCGACCCAACCAGTGGCCCGCAGAAGGGTGGCACCGCCACGAGGACGGCTGAAGACCGCTCTGTGCTCTCATGCACGAATGGTCCCCCTTGTGTCGGCGGTGGGGCGTCATTGTCGGGGGCGCCGATGCATCCGCTGGTCATCGCGGCGGCGATCACCAGGACGACAAGACGCATCAAATCGGGCCAGGGGGACGAAAGCTTTTGAGAGCTTCCCCGAGGACATATGTCGCAAACGACATCGGTGCAGGCTCGCGGCAAGCCGTTTGCCCTCCCCATGCAGGTTACTCCTTCGAATCCGTTGAATCCGCTCGGGCTGGTTCGCCGCAGGTGTCCGCGGCCGTGTTAGGAAAAGGAGGATGAGGTTCGGGAGAGGTCATCGGGCCAGTGTGCCTCGGTGGAATTCAGGCGCCGCCCTTGAGGTGCACGTGCACGTCGAAGGCCACGGTGCCACCGCTGATGAGGGAACCGTCCCCATCACCAGAATCAACCACAACGCTGCGGACTTTCTTGCAGGTCCATTCCCACGAGTCCACAAGGCAGACCTTGGTCACAAGCGTTTTGCAATCGACGGATGCAGAGGGATCGACTGCGGGCAGGACGAGAGCAATAACCTTGATTGTGGCTGCGTCATCGGTTCCCGCAAACCCATAGGTTGGGCCGTTGCCTTTGAGCTTGTCAAGCGTGCCGGAGGACATTTCTCCTGCTGCAACCTCGTCGGCAGTCGGGTAACTGAGACCGGCGATGGAGATGCTTCCGCTCGCGGTCCCGGCGCCGGCACCATCGCAGACATCGGCCGCCAGATCCAGACCAATCACTTCCGGCAAGGCATCCCAGGCAGTTTCAAGCGTGTCGAGGACCTGACCTTCGACCGCCGCGTCGATGCACCCAGCACCCAGCGACGATGCATCTGACGCTATAGTGCGGAGTTGGAGTTCGCAGCCCGCAGGCAGTTCGAAGTTGAGGGCCCGGCAGATCGAAACGAGTGTTCCGACATACAAGCCCCGGCAACCATCGTCCTCCGCCCCAAGGCTCGGTTCGACGGCTGAACCGCTCAGCAGCCTTGTTGCACCCTCGGGCGAGGCCCCCGTCGATGACGTCGAACTTGGGCCGTCGCAAATAGTGTTGGCTTCAATTACCCGAAGGTAGGCTTCAGCGATGGTCAGACCGCCCGCTTCGGAAGCAAGCGCATCCAATGCGTCGCTGCAGGCTCCCGACCTGCCAGAAACGTCGCCATAGGATAGCACGGGATCCAGTTCAGCAGCCGAGGGTACTGGCACAGTCGCGAGAGCGAAGATCAGGAGGGCGAACGCCGCGAAGGACGCTCGGCGAGGGTAGTGTTTGTTCATGTTGGTTTCTCCGTTCGGTGGTTGGTTGAGGAATATGGGGAAGGTTCGGCCTGTTCAGGCCGGAGGGTGCAGCAGCCCGGTTAGCGTTCCCTGGAACCCCCCTGCCTGCTGCTGTCGGTCGCGGCCATCCGTGGGTTCGGTCGTGCCCTGGCCCGACAGATGCCGGGAGGGAGGGGAATCCAAGCAGCGCCTGGACGCCGAACCAGGGCGTCAGGTTCGGCGATTGGAGTGTCGCATTCGTCCCGGTTCGGGGAATCGATGCCATCGTCAGGTCCAGCCACGATGAGGTGGCCACCGCAGCACTCGGGCAGGTACAGGCGCACCGCGCCATCTGTGTCCTGCCAAGCTTCTAGGACGCCGGATTCTAGGCAGGCGAAAACGAGCCGCATGGGGCGTTCCGTGTTCTCGGGTATGAGATCCATCCATGATGCACCTACAGGGAACAGCTTGTGTTCCTTGGACGGCAACCTGCGCGGATCAGATGCCTGTTCGCAGGATATGTTGGAGCTAGAATTCTTGTCGAGGGACATCATGTGGGTCTGGTTGGCCTCCAAGCCCCACGCAATGGTCAATCCATCAAGGAATTAGTGGTACAAAACCCGGCATGTGGCTACACTCCCGTTGGTGAGCTTGACATACCGGACTTTGCTCCACAAACCCCATTACCCATACGTGGGGTTGATGGCTGATGCGTGTCCTCAAGGCCCATACCCCCCTTCTATCAACCATCTTGTTCAGTATTCTCGGAGCCACACCCACGAGCGCAAGAGATCTGCCGGCAGAGGTTGAAGTAATCGAGGATGTAAGTGGCCCCGCCGAGAGCGCCATGGATCCCACCGAAATCCTATTAGATTTTCTCATCGATCATGTCGAAGGCCCGATCCCCCCGAACTTTTGGCCCTATCTATGTCCAGGATTTGGAACATACACAATCGGTGATTTACCATATCAGGATGACGGGGACGGGTATACCCTCCATATCCCCACCCCCATTGGATTCACTGGACAGCAAACCACCTCGTTCACCTTGGCCTACAAGTGGACTGCGCACCAGGAGTGCCAGATTTGAAGACATCCTTCTTCGCCGGACTCACTCTTGCCGTGGTACTTGCCGGATGCCTGGACGGGACGCCGGACGGCGAAGACCCAGGAGTCGTGTCCCCCACCACCGGCGATGTTTCGTTGCAGTCGAGCCTGGAACTGGAGGGCTGCTCTTTCTGGTGGGGCACCGTGGACGTACCCCCGCCCCTCAGCCCCGGTCGACCACCCCCCGGTTTCGAGGAACCTGCCCAGGCACTCGCCATCACGCTCCGAGTCCTTCGATTCGACTGCGAAAACATCACCGTCCTCGACCTGGACCGAGGCCCCATCACCCTGTTGCTGGAGTTGCACAACAACATCGTGCCGACCGAGGAATGCCGCAGCACCGCCAACCGCACCGGCTACTGGGTCGCCCACACGCTCCTCGCCTCCGACGAGGGCGTTCTCAACGCGACCCACACCCTTGGACTCCCCAGCTACGCTGCGAACCTCGAACGATTCTCCGAGTTGTCCGGGAGCGCGGACGCGATGGTGGACCGCTGGAGCGCGGAGGGATACCCGGAGTCGGAGGTCCGGGTGGAGCGGGACGAGTTCTCGAACCGGTTCAGCCCAGCCCCCCACCGCATCTTCTGGAGCGACGGTGAGACACTCTGGGTCGGGGACATGACCTGGGAGGGCGCCGGATCGGCCGGGTCCCGCCGTGCCCTGGCGGGGAGCTTCGCAGAACCCATGCTCCTGTCGGAGGTCTCCGACCCCATCGCCATGGGCTCCTTCTGGTTCACGGACGCTACCGCTTCACTGAGCATCAAGGAGTACCCGAGCGGCGCATGCGAAGGATCGTCCTGACCCTCCTCGCCCTCCCCCTAGCCTCGGCGGTCCAGATGGAGGACGTCCAGGTCACGTTCGATTCCCCCCTCCTGGCCGAGTCCGACCTCGACGCGGGGCCATGGCAGTGGGCGATCCTGTTCATCGCACCCGGCGCGCCCGCGACGGCGAGTGGGCACGCAGACGGCGGCATCGACGTGACCACCACTTCTCAAGAGAGCGTCTGGATGGACCTGGAGAACGGGACACGCGCCCGCATCCCCGCCCGCCAATCCACCCAGCCATCCTCCTTCCCAGCAGGCACGCTGGAAGCCGCAGCCTCTCGGAACTGGACAACCCTCGTCCTAGAAGGAACGGACCTCCGCATCATGGCCACGGATGCTCGCGCCAAACTGAATATCCACAACGGGGGCGACACCGTTGGACCCCTCGGTGCACGCGAACCCGACCTTACGGCGCTGCGCAGGATCCACCTCGACGGCCGGGGCGCCGGCCCGTGGATGCTCATGGAACCCGGCGGCGATGCACCGGCCCTGGAGGTCCACATCCAGGCGTCGGATCTTCGCTTCGCGGAGTGGCATGGCTGGAGCCTGTCCTGCCCCGGCTCGTGTGGGAACGCGGAGACGGACTCCAGCAAGCAACAGGTCGGCCCGTTCACGCAGCGATTGGAGGTGCATCGGTACGTCTCATGGAACGGCCCGTTCGCGCTGGACGTCCAGGCTGCTGCGTGGCTCGTCGTGGCCGGCACCACCGAATCCCTGGGTTTGGGCCACGTGGGTGTCCTGCGGTTGCCGGAGGCGCGGTCGGACGCGTTCAACGCGACCGGCGAGGCATTGCGGTTGGACGGCTCGGGCAACCTGACCGACCTCCGCATCGCAGACGAAGGTCCGCGGCGGTTCGCCGGAACCTTGCAGGGCTCCTACGATGGCATCCGGCTTGGTGAATCACCCGTAGAAATTCGCTTACGTGCCGCGCAGGTCGCAGCCGTCGCAGCGATCGCCCTGACCCCATTCCTGCTCCGATGGCTGTGGATCCTGGCACGCAGCTGGAGCCTGCCCGAGTCGCACCAAGACGTGGCCGACGCCTTGCGCGTGGCACCAGGCGCCTCGTTCCGGGACCTAATGCGCATGACGGGATTCTCCAACGGCGCGCTGGATTGGAACCTGCGGGCCCTTGAACGACGACGGCTCATCGCCTCACGCGAGTACAAGAACACCAAACGTTTCTTCTGGGGCATGGCGCCAACGGACTGGAAGCGCGTCGTCGTCACCGGGCGGGAGGATCTCCAAGCCCTTCTGCGCTGGGCCCCGTTGCAGGCACGGTTCACCCAAACGGACGCAGTGGATGCGCTGGAGGTCAGCCGGTCCACCTTGCAAGGGTGGCTCGCCGAACTCCTTGACGCAGGCATGCTGCGGTCGTACAAGGACGGACGCTGGCGCGTGTACGAATACCGCCCCAACTCGCCGGATACCGGACCTGCCCTTACCATCAAGCCTCAAGCAGTCGCTACCGGATGAGCATTTCAATTACCATGATCCGCATCCTTTCACTATAGACTCAGGCACTTTGAAGGTTCATCGCTTCACGAAGCGCCACACCCCCAAACGATGCACTGCCATGGTCAAGCAATACCCGGACCACAAGACGCAGCGGGCCGCTGTGGGTCAGCAATGCCGCCGCCCCACCCGCCGCAGGTCCAGGGACGGGCGACCCGTGTGCCACTTCCACGAACACCTAGTCGATTGATCGGCCCGCCCGCAAACCGCCCGGCAGACCCCGGTTTCGCTGGGTCCGAACTACCTGTGACATGGGACCTACCGGATTCGAACCGGTGACCGACGGGTTATGAGCCCGTTGCTCTGACCAGACTAAGCTAAGGTCCCGCGGACGCACCGAGAGGGGTCCGGGTTATGAGCCCGTTGCTCGGCGTGGACTCGGAGACCGGCGGCGCGGGCAGACGGTGGCGGGCGCCGACGACGCACCGGCCGCCCCCCACGCGCCAAGCAGCGGCCGCGCCGGAGCGCCGTTCAAGGACCCATTGGATAGACCGCTTGATTGACCCCTGCGCGCGCCCACCGCCGCCACTCCGGGACAGAACCGATTTGAAGGCCCGACGCGATACGTCTCCTCCTGCCCCCGCGGGGGCATCCGGTGTCCCATGACCCAGCAGAGCGTATTCCACCTGGAGCCGTTTGCCCGCTTCCTGCACCGCGTCGTGGAGCTGAACCGGCTCCACAGCCCCGAGGACCCCCTGCACGACGCGCTGGGCCTGGACAATTCTGCCTGGCACGACTTCGTCGAGGCGGCGGGCCCCGACGTGGACGCGGCGGTGGCGGCGCGGCGCGAACTGGCGGCCATCCACGAGCACTTCCCCGAGGGGGCGCCGGCGCACGAGCAGGCGGCCTACCTCGTGCGGGCGTTCGGGGCGGCCCGGCCGTTTGCCGAGGCCAACCACCGCACCGGCTGGGACTACACCTCGGAACTGCTGGAGCACAACGGCTTCGAGTTGATGGCGTCCGTGGACGAGGGCCGGAGCCTCGGCAACGAGGTGTGGGCGCAACTGCGGGCGGCCTACCAGGACGGCGTCCGGCCGGACCTGGGGTCCGGCGACGACGTCTCCTCGTACCTGAGCGCGTGGTTCAAGCCGCGCGTGGCCAAGACCGGGTGAGCAGGGACGGTAGGAGAGAACGGGGTTCCTGGTCGAAACCCACTTAGCCACGACGGCGGGTGGCGGGTCGACGGCATGCCCGAGACCATCTTCGACGCCATCGTGCGCGGCGACGTCCCCTGCCACAAGCTGTACGAGGACGACCGCGCCCTCTGCTTCCTGGACATCCAGCCCCTGACGCGGGGGCACGCCCTCGTCATCCCGAAGCGCGGCGCGGCGAAGGTGCAGGACCTGGACCCGGCGGACGCGGCGCACCTGATGGTGGTCGCCCAGCGCGTCCTGCCGGGCCTGCTGGCGTCCGTGGGTGCGCCCGACGCGACGCTGGCGATCCACGACGGCCCCGCCGCGGGCCAGGAGGTCCCCCACGTCCACCTGCACCTCGTCCCGCGCACCCCCGGAGACGGCGGCGGCCCCGTGCACGCCCTGTTCTCGGAGCGGCCCAGCGTGGACGACGACGAACTGGCGCGCATCGCCGCCGCGGTCCGCGACGCCCTGGAGGCCGCCGCATGAAGTACGTCGTCCCCGTGGACGTGCGCTTCAACGACGTCGACGGCCTGGGCCACGTCAACAACGCCATCTTCCTCACCTTCCTCGAGCACGCCCGCATGAAGTTCTTCACGGAGGAGGCGGGCAGCACCTCGGAGAAGGACTTCCCGTTCATCCTCGCCCACGCGGCGCTGGACTACAAGAAGCCCATCAAGATGGGCGCGGAACTGGAGGTCGTCATGTGGACGAGCCGCGTCGGCGGCAAGTCCTGGGACTTCGACTACGAGATCCGCGACCGCCGCACCAAGGACATCTACGCCACCGGCAAGACCGTCCAGGTCGCCTACGACTACCAGTTGGAGAAGTCGGACATCCTCGAGGGCGACCTGAAGGACCTCGTCAAGGCACTGATGCCGTAGCCGCCGCAGGGGATTGAAGGAAACCACCACGCAACCTAAGTAGCCCCCCCGACGCTCGTGGCCCGATGGTGGAGCGGGTGGGTCGGACCCTCCGGTGGGCGCAGGGCCTCGGCAGGCAGAGCGGCCTGCTGGCGCTCAACGCCGCCGCCGTGGCCGGCATCCCGTTCCTGTACGGCATCCGGCCCTGCACGGACAGCGCATGCACCCTGTTGTGGGACCGCCTGTTCTTCGTCCCGAACCTCCTCTTCATCCCCGCCATCGCCGCCGCGTTCTGGCTGTGGGGCTCCTGGCGCGCCCAGCGTGGCAACGCCCGCTTCGGGCGCCGCTGGTTCACCCGGCTGGGGGCGCGGGAGGTTCCGGACATCCTCCCCGGCCACCTCCAGCCGCCGGAACTGGAACGGGACCTGGCGCGGCGGAC
>JANQNI010000054.1 GCA_028289805.1 Thermoplasmatota archaeon
ATGTCGGCGATGACCTGGCCGACCTCGGCCACGTCGCCCTCGGCGAAGTGGAGCTTGCCGATGGAGCCCTTGCGAGGGCTGGTGAGTTCGACGGTGGCCTTGTCGGTCATGACCTCGACGAACGGCTCGTCCTCGTCGACGGCGTCGCCCTCGGCCTTGAGCCACTTGACGATCTCGCCCTCCTGGATTCCTTCCCCGATGTCGGGGAGCTTGAAGCTGAACATCTCTTTGTCCTCCTTAGAAGTTGATGACCTCTTCGATGGCCTGCATGACCTTGTTGGGGTTGGGCATGTAGAGCCCCTCGAGGGTGTAGGGGAAGGGGGTGTCGTAGCCGGTGACGCGCTTGATGGGCGCCTCCATGTACTCGATGGCCTCCTCGGCCACCGTCGCGCTGATCTCGCTCGCGAAGCCGGCCGTCAGGGGCGCCTCGTTGACGACGACGAGCCGGCCCGTCTTCTTGACGGACTTCAGGACGGTCTCCTTGTCCCACGGGTAGATGGTGCGCAGGTCGATGACCTCGACGCCCACATCCTGCTCGCCGGCCGCGGCGGCGGCCTTGAGGCTCATGGGCATGGTGGAACCGTAGCTGACGATGGTGACGTCGGTGCCCTCCTGGCGCACGGCGGCCTTGCCGAGTTCCTCCTTGTAGTAGCCCTCGGACACGTCGCCCTTGGCGGCGCGGTAGAGCGCCTTGGGCTCCATGAAGACCACGGGGTCGTCGTTCTCGATGGAAGCGTGCAGGAGGCCCTTGGCGTCGTGGGCCGTGCTGGGGGCCACCACGACGAGGCCCGGCGTGTGCGCGAAGGGCGTCTCGCCGCTCTGGCTGTGGTAGTGGCCGCCGCGGATGCCGCCGCCGTAGGGCGTGCGCACGGTCATGGGGCACGTGTACTCGCCGCCGCTGCGGTAGCGCATCTTGGCCGCCTCGTTGACCAACTGGTCGTAGGCGGGCCAGATGTAGTCCATGAACTGGATCTCGGGCACCGGGCGCATGCCGTAGGCGGCCATGCCGATGGCGGCGCCGACGATGAGGTTCTCGTTGAGGGGGGTGTCGAAGACGCGGTCCTCGCCGAACTGGGCGTGCAGGCCGTCGGTGGCGCGGAAGACGCCGCCGTTGGGTCCCACGTCCTCGCCGAAGACGAGCACGTCCGGGTCGCGCTCCATCGCCTGGGCGAGGGTGTGCGTGATGGCCTGAATCATGGTCATCGTCGTCACGCGAGCACCTCCAGTGCGAGCGGGGCGGCGAGGGCCGGACTCCGGTCATGCTTGCACGACCGGACGAGGGTCATCGTGGCCATCAGTGGTGTCCTCCGGGCATGCCGTTCTCCTCCACGTCCCTGCGCATCCGCTCGCGCTGCTCCAGCAGGTGCGGGGGCAGTTCGGCGTACACGTCGTCGAAGAGGGTGTCCGCCTCGGGGTGCCACTGCTCGGCCTCGGCGGCCTTGACGGCGGCGTCGACCTCCCCCTCGGCGGCCTTGGCGGTGGACTGGATGAAGTCCTCGTCGATGACGCCCTGCTTCAGGAGGTACTTCTCGAAGCGGAGAATCGGGTCCTTGGCCTTCCACTCGGCGTACTCCTCCTCGGGGACGTACCGGCTGGGGTCGTCGCTGGTGGAGTGGGCGGCCATGCGGAAGCTGACGGCCTCGATGAGGGTGGGCCCCTCGCCGCGGCGGGCGCGGTCGACGGCCTCCTTGACGGCCTGGTACATGGCCAGCACGTCGTTGCCGTCGACCTGGACGCCGGGCATGCCGTAGCCCTCGGCCTTGACGGCGAAGCCGTCGCTGGCGGTCTGGTGGTCCAGGGGGACGCTGATGGCGTACTGGTTGTTCTCCAGGAGGAAGATGCAGGGGGCCTTGCGCACGGCGGCGAAGTTCATGCCGCTGTGGAAGTCGCCCTCGCTGCTGCTGCCGTCGCCGAAGCTGGTCAGGACGACGTCCTTGCGGCCCTTGACCTTCATGGCGTAGGCGGTGCCGGCGGCCTGGATGATCTGCACGGCCAGCGGGCTGCTGATGGAGACGAAGTTGATCTCCTTGAAGGAGTAGTGGACGGGCATCTGGCGGCCCTTGGTGTTGTCGCGGACGTTGCCGAAGCACTGGTGGACCATGCGCTCCATCTCGATGCCCTTCAGCAGCGGGATGCCCTGGTCGCGGTAGTGGGCGAAGACCCAGTCGTCCTGCTCCAGGGCGAAGGCGGCGCCCACGTGGGTCGCCTCCTGGCCGGTGCAGGCGAGGTAGAAGCCGATGCGGCCCTGGCGCTGCAGGAGGACGAGTTTGTCGTCCATCTTGCGCGTGCGGACCATGGTGGTGTAGAGGCGGCGCAGGTCCTCCTCGGACAGGTCGAGCCCGAGGTCCTTCTTGCGGCTCTCCAGGAGCGTCAATGGTCTGGTCATAAGCGGGCCTCGATGGCGGCGCCATGGGGGCGCGTGGTATAAGGGGAGCGGACGATGCATGAACCAGCGTTCATGGATGGGTGGATGCGCGACCCGGGCGCCGGGACCGTGCCCGCGCGGGCGGCCCTCCCCTTTTCTGTCCCCGGTTCCTGCGCGGCCCGTGGACCGCTACCACCTCTGGTTCGACCTGCGCCCCGGCACCAAGCAAGCCGACTTCGTCGCCGCCGTGGACGCCTTCGTGGCGCGCATGCGCGAAGCCGGCACCGTCGAGGGCCACCTGCTGGAGCTGCGCAAGCTCGGCTTCGGACCCGACGGCCTGGGGGAGTGGCACCTGGCCATCACCGTGCGTGACCTCGCCCAGTTGCAGGCGGCCTTCGACGAGGTCGCCCCCCGCGACGGCAGGACGGAGAAGCTGCACGCCGCCGTGTGGAGCAAGGTGACGAACCTGCGCTTCGGGCTCATGCGGGAACTCAGCCAGAGTTGACGCCACCCTCACGGCCGCCAGTTGGCGAACACCTCGTAGGCGCCCCGCCCACGCCGCGACTCCACCGCCAGGTGCTCGGCGAGCCACTGGTACCACTCCGCCATGCGACGCGTCCCCTGCTCCGCCCGGCGCGTCAGCCAGTAGGTGCTCGTGCGGCGCCACGACTCCCGCAGGAACCCCCCGATGACCTGGTCCACGAGTTCGATGGGCACGAGGCGGTTGTGCACCATGACGCCGATGGACTCGAACGTCATCATCACCGTCGCCACCGCGGACTCCATCTCCGGGCCCGCCGAGCGCACGTCCTCCGCCGTGGCGTCCAGGGGCAGCGTCCACACGGTGGCGTAGGAGCGCAGGAACTCGGGGCTCTGGAGGCGCGTCAGCACCTGGAGGGCGTTGGCCTCGGCGCGGTCGCGGCGGTGCGCCACCAACTGGTAGCCCGCCACGGAGGCGGCCGCGATGAGGGCGACCTGGCCGAAGAACTGGATGTGGGGGAGGTAGTCGGTGAACACCGGAAGCGCCTGCGCGGGCGGACGGCGGCAGGAGGGATTTGAGGGTGGTGGCCCAGGAGGGCGACGCTCAGGCCGTCGTGGGGTTGGCGCCCCGGATGAGGCCCTCCAGGAACAACTCGCCCGCCTTGTAGCTGGAGCGCACCAGAGGCCCGGAGGCGACGTACAGGAAGCCCATGCCCTCCGCGATCTCCTGGTAGCGGGCGAACTGGTCGGGGTGGACGAACTCCACGACGGGCAGGTGGCGCTTCTCCTGCGTGGGCCGCAGGTACTGGCCGAAGGTGACGATGTCCACGTCGGCGGCGCGCAGGTCCCGCAGCGTCTCCCGGACCTCGTCCTCCGTCTCGCCGAGGCCGACCATGATACTGGTCTTGGTGTAGCGGGCGCCGGCGACGTGCTTGTAGTCGCGCAGGACGCGCAGGCTTTGGTCGTAGTCGGCGCGCCGGTCGCGCACGCCGGGACTGAGCCGACGCACGGTCTCGATGTTGTGCGCCACCACGTCCGGCCGCGCCGCGACGACCCGCTTCAGGCCTTCCACGTCGCCGGCGAAGTCGGGCGTCAGCACCTCCACGAGCAGGTCCGGGTGGTCGGCCTTGCAGCGCTCGATGACGGCGGCGAAGTGGGCCGCGCCCCCGTCGGGCAGGTCGTCGCGGTCGACGCTGGTGATGACGACGTAGCCGACGCCCATGATGCCCACCGTCTCCGAGGTCTTGCGGGGCTCCTCGGGGTCGAGGGCGCCGGGGATGCCGGTGGGGACGGAGCAGAACCGGCAGCCGCGGGTGCAGGTGTCGCCCATCACCATCACGGTCGCCGTGCCCTTGTGGCCGTCGCCGCCGCCCCAGCACTCGCTGAGGTTGGGGCAGCGGGCCTCCTCGCAGACGGTGGCGAGCCCGCGCTCCCGCAGCGCCTGCTTGATGGCGACGTAGGCGTCGCCGCCGGGGGCCTTGACCTTGAACCACTCCGGCAACCGGGGCTTGCCGCCGGCACCCAGGCCGGGGCTGCCCTTGGGCACGGGGTCGGCGGGACCGGAAGGCGGGGCGGGAGCGGCAGCCATCGGGAGGGTCGGCAGGCCCGTCACGGGGGCTTCGACGGGGGCCGCCCTCGTAAGGCTTGGGGCATCGGCGACTCGATACGTGGGGACCGCCGCGCAACCGTCTTGCGCCCCCCGCGTTGCTCCCGCGTGCCCGAACCCGGGCAGTGATGCGCAATGAAGACCCTCCTCGTGCTCTCCAGCCTGCTCCTGATCGCCCCCGCCGCCGTCGCCACCGACGCGGTCGACGCCTCCGCGGCCCGGTGCTTCGGCACCCCCTGCGACGAAATCAACCTCGTCTGCGAGATCGCGACCGGCCGCGGCTGCGCCCGCGGGGC
>JANQNI010000132.1 GCA_028289805.1 Thermoplasmatota archaeon
AGGCGGGACTGGAGGGCCTCACACGGGCGCTGGCGCGGGAACTGGCGCCGGCGGTCCGCGTCAACGCCGTGGCGCCCGGCTACGTCGACACGGACCTGCTGGCGCAGGACTCGGCCGAGCGCCGCAGGCGGCGGGAGGCGGAGGTGCCCCTGGGCCGCGTCGGCACGCCCGCGGAGGTGGCGGGGGCGGTGTCGTTCCTGGTGGGCCCGGACGCGGCGTACGTCACGGGGCAGGTGCTTCCGGTCAACGGCGGCCTGCGACTGGGGTAGCCCGGTGCGTGCCCGGAAGACCCCTGGGCATGTCCACGTGCAAGCGAAAAGACCTTCTACGCGACGCCTCTGCTCTTTGCAGAGTCTCTTGGACCGCGAAACGTTGACGTTGCTGGTCGTGGACGACGGCCCTGCGGACCGCCTGCGGTGGGACCTCCTCGGCCGGCGGCACGGCCTCGACGTTCGCACCGCCGCCAGCGCCCGCGAGGCGATGGAACGCCTCCAGGACGACCCCCCGGACGCCGTGCTGATGGACCTGGACATGCCGGGCACCGACGGCGTCGCGGCGACGCAGTACCTGCGCGATGACCCCGAGCTGGCGCGGCTGACCGTGGTGTGCCACTCCGGCAGCGACCGCACGCAGGCAGCCATGCAGACGGGCCTCTTCGACGGCGAGTTGCCCAAGGACCTGCCCGACGACCAGCTCGTCGCCGACCTGCGCGTCCTCGTACGCCGGTGCAGCGCCAAGGGTGCAGGCCGGCAACCGCGGAACCCCCGGAATTCGGGGTGAGTCAGGAGACGTCGCGGTCGTCCGGGTCCACGGCCTTGTAGCGCGGGTGGTAGTGGGCGGTCCGGCGCAGCAGGCCGACGTTGCACAGCGTCCGCAGGTAGCGCCGGACGACCTTCCGGCTCATGCCGAGTTCCCCGGCCAGTTCCTGGATGCGCGCCTCCCCCCGTCGCTGCACCTCGTCGTAGACGGCGGAGGCGTCCTCCTCGCGCAGGGCCGCCAGCAGCCGGCGCTGCTGCACCGGCACGGCGGTGGGGAACAGCTGCGCCTCGCGGCCGTCGCGGCGGACCTCCAGGTCGCCGCGCTCTTCCAGGAGCTTGATGTGCCGGAACACGGTTCCCCAGGCGAGGCCAGTCTCGTGGCACAGCGCCATCTTGTTGATGCCGGGTTGGTCCTGGATGACCTGCATCAGACGATCTCGGGTTTCATCGCCACGTTTCAGGAATATCCCTCCCCCTCAAAATCCGAAAGGAATCCTTTCAGTTTACTGTTTGAAGCGACTTCCGCGGCCATCGACGGGTCGGCCATAATGGTCTTTATCACACAAGAACGTGCCTCTTCGACTTCACCGCGCCCAGCGTGCACGCACGCCCACAAATACGCAGACACCGGCGTCAGGAGGCGGGCGCCGCGTCGCTCCAGCAGGGACGCCGCCCCATCCAGGTCGCCGGCCTTGACGAGGGCCACCACGCGTGCCACCACCACCTCCGCGCCGAAGCGCTTGCTGTCCTCCATCCCCGTGGCGGACGCGACGGTGCCGTAGTCGCCGTCCCGCATCGCCCGATGGAGGCGAACCATCCGCGCCACCCGCCACGCCACCAGGGACGCCACGGCGAGGGCGAACAGGGACGCGGAGGCGAGCGGCACCCAGGGCACCGTGGATTGCGCGTCGGCCGGAGGCGGCGACGGGGCGTCCCCACCCGCTGCAGCCCCGGCCTGCCCCAACGCCGAGTCGACGACGGTGCCGTCGTCGGGTTCGGGGGCGGGAGAGGACAGGAGCCGACCCTCGAAGACGCCCGCCTCGACGGGCCCCAGACCGAAGCGCACGGGACCGGAGAGGTTCACGGGGTCGTCGCCGTCGGCCACGTCGAGGACGGCGCTGGCCGCGTCGAGGGTGGCGCCGGCGACGAAGAGGTCCCCCACGCCGACGTCCTCCAGCGGGAGGGAGAGGGTGCCGTTGGTGACGTGCAGGTAGACGCGCCGGTGCTCCTGCCCGTCGACCCCGGGACTCAGCGGACCCCCGGCCGGGCGCTCGCCGGACCAGTAGCCCGCGTCCGCCGTGCGGTTCCAGACGCGCAGGTCCCAGTCGTAGAAGCTCAGCACGAAGTCGCCCTCGGCCTGCAGGGACACGGCACCGGACGTGACCCGGTGCAGCCGGGACACGTTCCACGCCAGCGGCGGTGCGTCGTGGGCGAAGGGCTCCCCCTCCCCCACGACGCCCGTATCGTGTCCCCCCAAGGACACCTGGTCGCCCCCCACGGACACCCGCCCGTCGCCCGCGAGGAAGAGAACGGCCTCGGACCGCGCCTCGGCGACGGCCGCCTGGGCGCCCCGCCACACGTCCACGTCCGTGGCGTGGGTCTGCTGGGAGGGGACGGTGCCCGGGGGGGCCTGGGAGGCGTCGACGTCCCGGTAGGTGCTGCGGACCTCCACCCGGATGCGCTCCCCCGCGACGGACAGTTCGCGGGAGATGGAGTCCGGCAGGCCGGAGCCATCCCCCGTCGCCTCGGTCTTGAACGTGAAGGACACCCCGTCGAGCATCGCGTCCCGGGTGCCGACGGCGTCGAGGCTGCCGGCGCCCCAGGCTGCGCTGGCCGGCACCAGGAAGATGGCGCCCAAGAGGAGGGCCGGGGCCAGACCGCGCACGTCCGGCGCACCCCGGGAGACTATTTGCCTCCTTCGACGGCCCGAGCCCCCGGATCTGGAAATCCACGGAACTCCAATTCAAATCATTTCAGCTTGGTGGATTTCGCGGGGCCCCCGACCCGGCCATTGCCGAAGTCAGTGGCCAGCCGGGAGGACATGGGAGCCCGCACGGCGAGGCCCGTCCGACCCCCACGCGATGCGCAACGCCGCCCCCCGCGGGGTGGGTCGATGCTCCAGCCAGCCACCGTGGTGGTCGAGGACGTGCTGCGCCAGCACCAACCCCACGCCCGCCCCGGCGCCGTCGGGCGGGTCCAGCCGCGGCAGGAAGGGCTGTGCCAGCGTCTCGAGGGCGGCCGGGAGGCCCGGACCGTCGTCACGGACCTCGATCCAGCGCCCCTCGCGGTCGGCCGCGACGCAGACGGTGCCGGCGTCGCGGTCGTGGTGGACGACGGCGTTGTGCAGCAGGGCGCGCAGGACGGCGG
>JANQNI010000138.1 GCA_028289805.1 Thermoplasmatota archaeon
AACTGCTTGCGGCGGTTCTGGAACGAGCCG
This sequence comes from Thermoplasmatota archaeon, assembly GCA_028289805.1. Classification (GTDB taxonomy): domain Archaea; phylum Thermoplasmatota; class E2; order JACPAO01; family JAHFTW01; genus JANQNI01. The sequence goes on from JANQNI010000138.1 coordinate 31, forward strand.
TCCACGACGGCGCGCCACAGGGCCGCGTCGACGACCTCGAACGGCGGCGCCTCGTGGGGCACCAGGGCCACGACGCTGCTGCGCACCTTCGGCGGCGGGTCGAAGGCGCCGGGGCGCACCTCCGTCACCGGCTCCACGCGAACGCGCCGGGCCAGGTGGACGGAGAGGCGACCGTAGGACTTCCCGCCGGGCCCGGCCAGGAGGCGGTCGGCGAACTCCTTCTGGTACATCAGGACCGCCTTGCCCCAGCCCTGCGCGGCGAGGAGGTCCAAAAACGCCATCGTCACGGGGCCCGAGATCTGGTACGGGAGGTTGGCGACGATGCGGTCGAAGGGGCCGTGCGCGGCGAGGTCCACCTGCATGGCGTCGGCGTGGACCACCTCGACGTTGTCCCAGCGACCGCGCAGGGCGCCGGCGAGGGCGCGGTCGTACTCGACGGCCACCACGCGGCCGTCGGGGCCCACGGCGTCGGCGAGGGGCTCGGTCAGGACGCCGGGGCCGGGGCCGATTTCCAGCACGCGCTGGCCCGGAGCAAGTCCGGCGGCGTCCAGGATGCGCTTGACGATGCGCTCGTCGCGCAGGAAGTGCTGGCCGAGCGGCGGGCGGCGGGCCATGGGGGCCCGGCTACCGCCAGCGGCCGTGGCTGTCTTCCTTCTGCGGCGGCCGGACGAAGATGTGGTACTTCTCCGTCGGGTCCTGGAGTTCCTTCAGGACGCGCTGGATGAGCACCTTCTCCGGGTGCTGGACGTGGGCGCGCTCCTCCAGGTCCTTGAGGTCCTTGAAGGGGCCGTTGCGGCGCTCGGTGACGATGTGCTCCACCGACTTCTTGCCGATGCCGGGCAGGAGCTCCAGAGCGTGGAAGCGGACGCTGATGGGCGGCGCGTCGTTGAAGAACTTCACGAAGCGCTGCTCGTCGTCGCGGATGACGTCCTCGATGACGTAGGGCAGTTCCCCGTGGGCCGACGGCGTCAGGTCGGCGTACTGGACGCGGCCGCGGATCTTCTGGATCAGCGCGCGCTGCTCCACGTCCTTGCCGACGTACGCCCGGTCCCCGATGGTGAAGCTGGCACCCTGCTTGGGCACCAACTCGAACAGCGTGAACTGCGCCTCCCCCACCCCCAGGAGCGTCGGCTCGCGGCGGCTGGGCGGCGCGTCGGGGCGCCCCTTGGGGAGGAAGTCGAGGATGCGGACGTAGTCTTCCATGGTGCACCTCAGGCGACGTAGTGCGAATCGACGATCTCGAGGGCCTTCTCCAGGTCCTCCTCGGACAGGTCCATGCGGGCCTTCTGGAGGATGCTCTGGACGTCGTCGACGTGCTGGGGCAGCAGGTCGGCGATGCGCACGGCGAACTTCTCCTCCATGTCCGGGAACGCCTCCATCAGGTCCTTGACGAGGGCGGCGGCCGTGGTCGCGTCCACGCGGGCGAAGCGGCGGGCGTGCTCCAGGGCGATCTTCTGCTCGTAGGTCAGCTCCTCGCGGGTCTCGCCGGCCTCCAGCAGCATCTCCTTGACCTCGGCGAGGCTGACCAGGCGGCCCTCCTCCACCAGTTCGTCCAGGATGACGTCGTCGGTCATGGCGCTCACTGGACCGGCTTCAGGTGCTCGGCGCGGACCACGAGGGTCTTGGGCTTGTTGCCGTGGACGATGTCGACGACGAAGCTCTCGCCCTGCTTGCCGCTGACGACGCCGGTCTGGCCCTGGAAGCGCTTGTGGGTCATGCCCTTGTGCTGGGCGGGGTCGTTGACGATGGCCACGCGGGTGCCGGGCTCGAACTGGCGCAGGACGGTGTTCGGGCTGGCGACGCCGCGGTCGCGGGGGCGCTTGGTGAGGACGCCACGGGTCTTGGAGCGGAGCCCCTTGGAACGGATCGGCATGGGTTGCACCTCGTTGCGGCGGGCTGGCTGGACAGTCCGCCGTGGACGGTGAAACGTCGAGGACCGGCCGGGATACTTAAGGATGAGCCTCAAGCGGTCCGGCCGGCGGCGCCTTCAGAAGAACGCCTCGTCCTCGTAGCACCAGGCCCAGTCCTCGCCCGGCTCGTGGGAGCGGATGACGGGGTGGCCGGTGGCGGCGTAGTGGGCCCGCGCGTGCTTGCCGGGCGACGAGTCACAGCAGCCGACGTGGCCGCACGCCATGCACAGGCGCAGGTGGACCCACTGGCCCCCGGTGGCGAGGCACTCCTGGCAGCCGGGGCCGCTGGGGGCGACGGGGCGGGCCTGGGCGGCGTGGGCGCAGCCGTCGGCGACCTGGTCGGGGCGCAGTCCGATGGTGGCTTGCATGGTGGATTCCTCCGTGCTGCCGTTGTTTCGTCCCGCGTCAAGGACCTGCCGGACGAGGGCGTCGACGCCGGCCTGCTCCTCCACGACGACGGCGTCGGCGCCCGCCTCCCGGAGTTCGCCGGCGTCGTGGGCACCGCGGGC
>JANQNI010000209.1 GCA_028289805.1 Thermoplasmatota archaeon
CTTCCTCTGGAAGACCCTCCTGCTGGCCGTGGCCACCCTCGCCTTCGTGCCCATCCTGCTGTCGCAGAACGCCGCGGCGGCCACGTGGTACGTCATCGCCCTCGTCGTCGTCCACGTCGTCGGCCTCGCGGTCTTCGCGTGGGGCGTGCGCAAGGAGGACTTCGGCCGCGACCGGCGCGGCTGGACCGTCCGCCTCGTGGGCCTGGCCTTCCTGACGGTGCTGCTGTTCCTGGCCGCCAAGGGCCTCCAGGGCACCGTCGGGTTCGTCTTCTGGGGCAGCCTGGGGGCCGTCTGGCTCCTGCACACGGTGGGCCTGGCGATGCTGCACACCCGCAAGCGGGACGCGCGCAGCCTCTGCCCGTTCCTGTAGGCGCCGCGTAGGCACGCGCGCCCAGGCGACCGCCGGACCGGCCCCGGACGGGTCAAGAGGATGCGCGCCGGTGCGTGGCCGTGGCCCTCACGGTCCGCCCCGTCACCCCGCGCCTGCGCGCCGCGTTCGAGGCGTTCTTCTCGGCGCGGGGGTGCCCCGGCTACTGCTGGTGCACGCCGCACCGGTTCCCGGACGCCCCCCGCATGGACAAGCAGGCGAAGCGCGAGGCGATGCTGCGCCGCGTGGCCGACGGCGTCCCGGTCGGGGTGCTGGCGTTCGACGGCGACGAACCGGTGGGCTGGTGCTCGGTGGCGCCGCGCACGACGTACGCCCGGCTGGCCGCCTCGCGCGTCATGCCGACGGTCAACGAGGACGCCTGGACGGTCCTCTGCCTGTTCCTGCGGCGCTCCCACCGCGACCGGGGCCTGTCGCGGCACCTCGTGGACGGCGCCGTCGCGTACGCGCGCGAGCAGGGGGCACGCGTGGTCGAGGCGTACCCCTTCGACACGGCCGGCATCACCGCGACGCACATGGGCCACTCCCGCACGTACGCCGCCTGCGGCTTCGAGCGCGAGGGCGACACGCGGCGCTGGGTGCTGCGCACGGCCTGACGGACGCGCCGTGCCTGCGCTGCCGCGGCCCCGTCACGGCGACGGCCAGGGCGAGGGTGCGGGGGCGGGCGTTGGGGCCGGTTGCGGGAACGCCTCGTCCCACGCCCGGCGCAGGCGACCCGAGCCCACCAGCCACGCCGCGAAGGCGGCCATCACGGCGGCGCCGGAGAGGCTCACCAGGGTGCCGCCCCATGCCAGGTCCACGTCGACCAGGAACAGCACCGGCAGGCCCGCCACCGCGTTGACGGCGCCGTGGCCCAGCGCCGGCGCCCACGCGCTGCGGGTGCGCAGCCACAGCCACCCCAGGATGATGCCCAGGGGCGTGACGGCGACGACCATGAGGCCCACGCCCAGGACGGGGTGCTCGGGGTAGTTGTGCCCCTGCAGGATGGCGGGGGCGTGCCAGAGGCCCCACACGACGCCGAGGGTCAGGAAGGCCCTTGCCGGGCCCAGGGCTTGGAGGCGGGACAACAGGAATGCGCGCCACCCCAACTCCTCGCCCAGGGCGAAGAGGGTGTTGATCACGGGGACCAGGGTGAGGCTCGCCACCACCTGCAGCAGCACCACCACCCAGGCCGGCACGGCGTCGCCGCCTGGGACGTCCGCCATCGCCTCCCGCACGGCGGTGAACGCCAGGTCCAGGCGCCCCAGCCCCAGCACCCACGTCAGGACGCCTGCGGCCGCGGTCAGCCCGAGGGGCAGCAGCCACGCCCACAGGTACACGCGCCGTGGCCCCAGCCGCTTCAGGCCCAACGCCTCGCCCACGGGTCCGCCCTCGGCCCGCGTCACGGCGAGGGCTGCGAGGCCGGGGCCCCACATGGCGGCGGGGAAGGCCACGAGGGCGGCGTAGCCGTGCGCCGCGGTGCCGGGGGCACCGAAGGCGAGGGGCAAGACGAACAGGGGCCAACTGATGCCGAAGGAAAGCAACAGGAACCACGCCACCGGGCGGCGCGCCAGAAAGCTGAACACGGGAATAAGGTGGTTTGGAGGGAGATGAAAAAGGGGTGCGGGCGGGGGCGAGGGGCCTCCACCGGCCCAGGCCGTGCGTGGCTCCGGACTACTGGCCCTGGCCGAGCGAGAAGGCGGGCTCCCCGTCGAAGGCGCACAGGTGCTCGGTCTTGACGAAGTCGATGCCGGCGGCCTCCAGGCGGTCCAGCAGGTCGACGACGTCGCGGTGGCGCACCTCGGCCCCCTCGCCCTCGGGCTGGAAGCGGCAGCGCCAGTGGTCCGTCAGGAACGTCTCCGGCAGTCCCTCGGGCCAGACCTTCACGCCGCGGTTGGTGATCATCTGCAGCGGCATGGCCGCGTCCTCCGCCTCCTTCAGGCGCGCGGCGAGGTCGCTGGGGTCGCCGGGCTGCCAGTGGACGAAGACGTCGACGCCCAGCAGGCTCTTGCGCGCCGGCTTGCGCGGCGCGGCGGTGACGCGGGGCATGGAGGCGGCGGCGTAGCGCGCCGGCTTCAGGCGCCGGGGCGTCTGGCCGAGGCGGTCGACGACGGCCTGGGCGAAGGCCTGGGTGCCGACCTTCTCGCGGCTGGCGCCCTCGCGGAAGATGTCGGGGGTGTGGACGCCGTCCTCGATGGTGCACAGCCAGGCGTTGTGGACGGCCGTGGCCTCCTCGTGCTGGCCGAGGTGGGCGAGCATCTTCGCGGCGCTCAGCAGCAGGCCGCTGGGGTTCGCCACGTCCTGGCCGGCGATGTCGGGCGCCGAGCCGTGGATCGCCTCGAACAGGGCGAAGTCGTCGCCGATGTTGGCAGACGGCGCCAGGCCCACGGAGCCGCTGAGCTCGGCGGCGATGTCGGAGAGGATGTCACCGTACAGGTTGGGGGTAACGATGACGTCGAAACGCTCGGGCACGTTGGCCAGGCGGCCCATGCCGATGTCGACGATCATGTGCTCGGACTCGATGTCCGGGTACTCGGCGGCGATCTCCTCGAAGACGCGGCGGAACAGGCCGTCCGTGCGCTTCATGATGTTGTCCTTGACGAAGCACGTTACCTTGCGGCGGCCGCGGAAGGCGGCGTACTCGAAGGCGTAGCGGACGATCTTCTCGCAGCCGGGCCGCGTGATGAGCTTGAGGCACTGCACCACGTCGTCGGTCTGCTGGTGCTCGATGCCGGCGTACAGGTCCTCCTCGTTCTCGCGCACGATGACCACGTCGAGGTGGGGGTGGCGCACGGGGATGAACGGGTCGTAGGCGACGCAGGGGCGCACGTTGGCAAACAGTCCCAGGGACTTGCGCAGCGTCACGTTGATGCTCTTGACGCCGCCGCCCTGGGG
>JANQNI010000231.1 GCA_028289805.1 Thermoplasmatota archaeon
GGCTTAAAGTCCCACAGGCGTGGCCCGAACGCCGATGAGCGAGGCGTCCCAGACCGAAGACCGCGGCTTCCTCGACCGCCTCCCGTGGTACACCGTGCCCGGCATCCTGCTGGGCGTGCCCTTCCTCCTGTGGGTCGGCTCACGCCTGGCCCGCGACGCCGTCTACAGCAACTTCGTCTGCAAGTACTACTGGGGCCCCATCAAGGCCGACGCCCTCACCGGAACCAACCTCTTCGACTGCGGCAACGGCGTCACCGCCGCCGCCGGCTACAACATCGCCAACACCGCCACCTGGGCCGTCCTGCTCGGCGTCTGCCTCATCGGCCTCGCCCAACTGCTGCACCACTTCCGGCAGCCCATGGACAACAAGCTCATCCTCGGCTCCACCGCCTGGGTCCTCGCCGGCAGCGTCTTCCACGTCCTCCAGGACACCGACCTGTTCCTGCAACCCCTCGAGTTCTTCTTCATCACGCCCCCCATCTACCTCATGTTCGCCGCCGGGGGCGTCACCAGCATCCTCGTCGCCGAGTACGGCAAGTTCGTCCACCGCAAGACCGGCAGCCTGGAAGCCGCCATGCAGAAGGTCTGGTTCGGCCACGTCATCGTCGTCCTGATCTACACCGCCCTCTGGCTGCGCGAGTGGGACCAGATCGTCCACTACGTCAACCCCGCCTACTTCACCCTCTACATGGTCGCCGGCTTCCTCCTCTGGCGCTGGCGCATGGGCCGCCTCGGCCACATCCAGTCCGCCGAGACCACCGGCATCTTCGCCCTCCCCTGGACCCTCCTCAGCCTCCACTACGTCCTCATCTTCCTCGACGAGCCCTGGGTCCCCCAGCGCATCAACGAGGGACTCGAGTTCGCCTTCTGGGCCTCCCCCCTCATCGCCGCCGCCATCGCCGGCGTCGTCTACCTCGTCGCCAAGCGCGTCTACAAGAACGGCGAGGGCAAGACCAGCGCCCTCGCCTTCATGGCCCCCATCAACCTCGTCCTCATCTTCAGCCAGATGGTCGACGCCATCGCCACCGCCATCGGCATCGACCTCGGCCCCATCCTCAGCAACGTCGGCTACACCGAGAAGCACGTCCTGAGCGAGTTCGTCCGCCGCAGCATGGAACGCTTCGGCGAAGCCACCGGCTTCGACGCCGCCGCCGACTTCCCCACGTTCCTCGGCTTCGCCCCCGTCAAGCTCCTCGTCAGCCTCCTCGTCGTCTACGTCATCGACGTCGAAAGCAAGGAGGACGTCAAGAAGTACCCCACCATGATCGGCCTCATCAAGTTCGCCATCATCATGGTCGGCATCGGGCCCGGCACCCGCAACATGGTGCGCATGAGCCTGGGCGTGTAGCACGAAGGCTCAAACTCCCCCGCACGATGGCGGGAGCATGGGTGGGTGCCCCGTGCGCATGAGCCATCCCGAACAGCCGGGGAAAGATGGTGATGTGTGTGGACGCGACGCCCATCCAGGCGGCAAGGGTCGCTGCTACTTCCACGCAGAGGTGCCCAAGGACCCCGAGGAGTTTCTTGCTCGCTTCCTACAGCACGTGGAGAATGCTGAGGGGCGGTGGGTGGATTGCACGCGGTTCGTCGTGCCCGACGGGTTTGCCTTGAAGGACGGCTACACGTTCGTCAAACCCCCGAATTTCCGTGAGGCGACCTTTGGCGACGGTGCCCAGTTCAATGGTGCCTCCTTCGGCGACGATGCCGGGTTCGAGGGTGCCTCCTTCGGCGGCAATGCCTGGTTC
>JANQNI010000052.1 GCA_028289805.1 Thermoplasmatota archaeon
TCGACGGGGGGTGCGACGATCATTGCCGGCCAGCAGGGGGGATCCGGCTTCAGCCATCCGGCGTGGGCACCACGTAAGCCAGGAAAACCTACGTAATTCCGTGGCGTGGGGGCGGCGTGGACATCCTGCGCAAGCGCGTCACCCGCGTCGGCAGCGGCGCCTTCAGCATCTACCTGCCCAAGAAGTGGATCGACGGCTGGACGCCCGAGCAGCAGCAGGAGCGGGAGGTGCTGCTGCGCTACATCAGCCGCAGCATCCTCGTCAGCCCCGCCATCATGGACCGGGCGTGCAGCCTCACCGTCCCCCCCGACGAGCGCCTCGTGCGGCTGCACCTCCTCAGCGCCTACGTGCGCGGCCACGACGAGGTGGAGTTGCGCCCCACGGAGGCGGCCTTCGACAACGACTGCATGGCCACCGCGCGCGACTTCCTGCGCCACCTGGACGAGCGCATCACCGCCACCACGGCATCCGACCGCATCAGCTTCCGGCTGCGCGCCGACCTGCGGGGCCCCGGCGCCGACGGCGTCGACCTGCTGGCGATGATGGGTGCGAAGATCCGCGAGATGCTGGGCCTCGCGCGCGACTGCGTGGAGGCGTACGCCGTCGACCCTGACCGCACCCTGCACGGCCTGCGGTTGCTGCGCGACACGCACGAGGAGGACGTCAGCCGCGTCTTCCACCAGGCGCTGCGCCTCGTGGCGACCCTGGAGTTGCCCCTGGAGTCGGTCTCCGAGTACCAGCTCCTGGGCATGGCCGCCGGCGACCTGCACCAGGTCAGTGGCCAGGTGCTCGTCGTCGCCTCCACCCTCCTCGACGCCTACGGGCTCGCCCTGGACGACCTGGACTACCCCCGCGCCCACCTCCTGGAGCAGGTGCGCCGGCCCCCCGTCCCCACCGGCGTCGCGCGGGAGTTGCGCCGCGCCGCCCTGCCCGCCTTCACCGACCTCGACGGCCTCGTGCGCGACCTCCTGGCTGCCCTCGCCGGGCGCGACGCCGTCGCCCTCGTGGACGTCCAGGACCGCGCGGGGGAGGCCCAGCGGGCGCTCCAGGAGCGCATCTTCCGCGCCGTGGCCGAGGCGTGGGGCGCCGAGACGGACCCCGAGCAGGGCATCGCCGCCCACGGCGCCAACCGCGCAGCGACGGCCCTGGCCAACATGCTGGACGAGGTGGGGGCCATCGCGGGGACCGCGAGCGCGTTGCTGGCGGCGGGGCCCCTCGGGAGCGCGTCGGGCGGGGGGCGCGCCGCGTGAGGGTGGTCCCCGTCGGTGGACGTGGCTTCGACTGCAACGTCTTCCTCCTCAAGGACCCCGCGTCCAACGCCTACGACCTCGTGGACGCCGGCGTCGGCATGGACCACGAGCGCGTCCTGGCCGAGGTGGCCGCCGTGGTGGACCCCCACCGCGTCCGGCACGTGGCGGTGACCCACGAGCACTTCGACCACGTCGGCGGCCTGCCGCGCTGGCAGGAGCTGGGAGCCCGCGTGGTCGCCTCCGGCCCCACGGCCGACAAGCTCCGGGCGGGCCATGACGTGACGTCCAAGATGTTCGGCGCCGACCTGCCCGTGCTGGAGGTGGACGCGGTCGTCGGCGACGGCGACCACGTGCCCCTGGGCGGCGTGGACGTGGCGGTGCTGGGCACGCCGGGCCACAGCCCCGGCAGCCTCTGCTACTGGCACGAGGCGTCGGGAACGCTGTTTTCGGGGGACACGGTGTTCGCGCAGGGGGGCATCGGGCGCTTCGACTTCCCCGACGGCGACGTGCGGGATCTGGAGGCGAGCATCCTGCGGCTGGAGCGGTTGCCGGTGCGCAGCCTGCACTGCGGCCACGGCCCGAGCGTCGACGGGGCGGAGGCAGGGGCGAGCCTGCACGGCAGCGCCCGGTACGTGCGCTCCTGCGTCCCGGCCGACCCGGCGCCGTAGGCGTTCAGGCGGGCTCGTCGGACAGGGGGCGGAACAACTCCTCCACGTGCCCGCAGACGGTGCATTCGCAGGAGCCCTCGTCCAGGAGGTGGTGGGAGCGGACCTCGCCGCACTGGACGCAGTAGGCGTCCATCACGCGCTCCAGTTCGGCGTGCGATGCATCCATGCCCTGCGCTGGGCGCCGGAGACGATAAGGGTGCGGGATGGGGCTTGGGGGGTCCGGTGGGGCGGGGGCCCTCAGGCCCGAGGAACGTCCTTCCACTGGTCCAGGGGGTCGACCTCCAGTTCCAGGTCGCCCTCGTCGGGAAGCATCGCCAGGACGCGCGCCTTCAGCTCGTCGAGGCCCTCGCCGGTCTGGGTGCTGAAGCGGACGCGGTCGGCCGCCTCGGGCAGGTCCAGGTGCTGCGCCAGGTCCCACTTGCTCTCGGCCACCAGCAGGGGCACGCCGGCCATCTCCGTGCGCACCTGCGCCAGCAGCGCCTCCTGCTGCGCGCGGCTGTAGCCCGAGGTCTCCGTCGGGTCAACCAGGAACAGGAGCGCGTCGGCGGCGTGGCGCAGCGCGGCGGTGGCCTGGCGCTCGATGTCGTTGCGCTCGGAGTCGGGCCGGTCGAGGAGGCCGGGGGTGTCGACGACCTGGTAGCGCGTCTCGACGCCGTGGCGGTCGACGGCGTCGAAGTGGCCCACCTCGGCGTGCTTCGTGGTGAAGGCGTACTTGTTGATCTCCGCCTTGCTGGCCGTCCACGCGCGCAGGAGGCTGGTCTTTCCGACGTTGGGGTAGCCGGCGATGACGACGGTGGCGAAGTCGGGCCGCACGGACGGGAGCTTCTTGCAGGCGTCGCGAGTCTCGCGCAGCAGGTCCAGGTCCCGGTCCACGTCGTAGACGACGCTGCTGAGGCGTCCGTAGCAGCGCTTCTGGACCGCCTTGATGCCCTCGACGGTGCGCTCGCGCGCCATGCGCTCGGTGGCCTCGCGGCCGATGTCGCGCACCTTCTGGCTCGCCCACAGGACGCTCCCGAGGGCTTTCCTGAGCCGGGGCAGGCCGGCGACGATGTCGAGGACCTCGCGGTCGTAGGCGCGCAGGCCGTCCATGTTGGGGAAGGCCGACGGGAACCGGTACAGGGTCTCCGCGACCGTGTCCACGACGGACTGCATCCGCGTCGCCTCCGTCTTGCGGATGCGGTGGTAGCGGACGGGGTCGGGGACCTCCAGCTTGTTGGCACG
>JANQNI010000276.1 GCA_028289805.1 Thermoplasmatota archaeon
GGGCGGCCGACTGGAAGGCACGCGAAACGCGTGGCGACCCGTCGGCCCGAGGCCGTCACGACCCCGCGGGGGGCGTGGGCGCCGGCGCCTCACCCTCCACCGCGTCCAGGAACACCTGCGCGAGCCCCGCCTCGTCGAGAGGGACGGGGTTGCGGGCGTTGAAGGGGTGGCGCAGGATGCTGTGGGCCACCAGGTACAGGTCGTCGCGGGTGAGGCCCCGGTCGGCCAGGGTCTCGTGGATGCCCACGGCGGCCTCCAGGTCCAACACGGCCTGGACGCAGCCGTCCACGGAGCCCCCGGACGCCCCCAACGCCGCGCACAGGGGCCCGAGGCGCCCCTCCAGGGCGAGGCCGTCGTGGCGCAGGACGTGGGGCAGCAGGAGGGCGTTGGCGGTGCTGTGGCCAACGTTGAACAGGCCAGACACTACCAGGCTGATGCTGTCGACGAGGCCCAGCCCGGCGGCGTCGAACGCCTCCGCTGCGTGGTACGCCGCCTCCGCCATCGCCGCACGGACCGCCAAGTCGTCGCCGTCGGCCACGGCGCGCGGCAGGTGCTCCCGGATGGCCGCGACGGCCGCCAGCGCCTTGGCGTCGGACGCCTCCGTGTGCGCCGTGCTCAGGTACGCCTCGACGGCGTGGCTGAGGGCGTTGAGGCCCGTGGCGGCGGTGAGGCGCGCAGGCATGGTGGCGTGGACGCGGGGATCCAACACCGCCACCTCCGGCACCAGCAGGTCGCCGTGCAAGATCGTGTGCTCGTGGCCGTGCTCCTGGGTGATGAAGGCGTACCCGGAGCGCTCGGCGCCGGTGCCGGCCGTGGCGTTGACGGCGATGTGCGGCGCCTTGCCGTCGGGCATCCGGTTCTCGTGGGCATAGTCGTGCAGGGTGCCCTCGTTGCGCGCCAGCAGCGCCGCCGCCTTGGCCACGTCGTGGGTGGAACCGCCGCCGAGGCTCACCACGCCGTCGCAACGCGCCTCCCGGAACGCGGCCACGGCGGCCTCCACGTCCCCCAGCAGCGGCGTCGGCGTCACGCCCCGGAACGTCGTCGCGTCGACGCCCGCGTTGCGCAGAGACGCCTCCACCGCCGCCAGCCACGGCGTCCGGGCCATCCCCTCGTCCGTCACCACCAGCGCGTGGCGGATGCCCTGCTGCGCCGCGAGCTCCCCCGTCTCCTCCAGGGCGCGCACGCCGAAGCGGGTCACCTGCCGGTCGGAATCCAGGGAACGCACGGCGTCGACCATACTCCCTGGCTCGACCTGGACCGGCATAAGCGTTCTCGCCAGCCCTGGCGCCCTCCGGCCCGGTCCCCGCCCGGCCCGGGGCGCACGCTTACAGCCCCGCACCGCGCAACCCCCCACCCATGCGCATCCAGGCAGAGCACGTCCCGCTCCTGCTGCGACGCGCCGGCGTCGTCGGCGCCGGCGGTGCCGGCTTCCCCACCTACGTCAAGTTCCAGAAGCCCACGCCCACCCTCATCGCCAACTGCACCGAGAGCGAGCCAGGCTACTACGGCGACAAGCTGCTGATGCGCGAGCAACCGGACGTGGTCTGCAAGGCGCTCAGCCTCCTGCGCGACGTGCTGGGCTACGAACGCGTGGTGTGCGCCGTGAAGAAGAAGCACATCCACTACGCCACCGAGGTCATCCACTACGCCGAGGACACCGGCGACTTCGAGATGGCCTACGTCCCCGACCAGTACATGATGGGAGAGGAGAAGACCCTGACCAAGTTCGTCACCGGCACCCCCGTCCCGCGCGGCGCCATCCCGCCCCACGTCGGCGTCACCGTCGACAACACCGAGACCCTGTACAACCTCTACTGGGCCCTCACCGAACACCGACCCGTGTTCTACAAGTTCCTCCAGACCATCGGCGAGGTCGAACACGACGAGGTCATCCAGGCCCCCGTCGGCACCCCCGTCGACGTCATCTGGCGGCACGCCGGCGCCGACCCCGACGAGGTGGCACGCAAGTACCGCCTCGTCTACGGCGGCCCCCTCCTGGGCGACGCCGTCGAGGACCCCACCCACCACGTCGTCACCAAGACCACCAACGGCCTCTTCGTCGTCGACCCCAAGAAGTTCCAGGGCCGCGGCAAGCACTACCCCGGCCCCGGCCACGAACCCCCCAGCCGCATCAGCGTCATCGCCGACGAGGTGGACGTGGTCGAAGTGCCCCTCAAGGGCCAGTACGGGGAGCCGGCGCTGCCCGTCGTCAACGTCGGAGACCGCGTCCGCGCCGGCCAGGAGGTCGGCTCCTTCGACCCCGAGACACTGTCGGTGAGCGCGCACGCCAGCATCCCCGGCGAGGTGACGCGCATCACGGACGCGCGGGTGCGCATCGAGCGGTAGCCGCGCGCTGCGGTGGGTGCTCCCGGCCTGAAACACCAGGGGCGTATCAGAACTCCCGACGCCTTGCAGAACGGAGCGCGCGCTTGATAGGGCCAATCCTGCCCCGTCCGCTTCAGCCTGGAGCACGACGTAGACGTAGAGTTCGAGGGCGGCGTGAGCCGCCTCGACGCCTGGGAGTCGCTAGACGAGTTACAAGCACGTTTCTGACGTGTGGCAGGCGACGCCTTTCCTCCCCATGACGCCCCTGAACCCCCACGTTTCGTCAATGGACCTAAGGGACCCTTTGTACCCCTTGCACTGTGAACCCATTTCCCTCCTGTTGAAGCCCCATCAAAGCTCGACCCATCCAAGCCCCGAACCCGGCCCATTCAAGCCCTACCCTTCTGGGAGCATCGGGTACGCAGGGCCCCGCAGGAGGTGGCGACGGTATATGTTGGCTCCCCGGCCACGGAGGCACGCATGACGCCCGCCCGTCCCCATGAATGCCCCGTCTGCGGCCAACGCTTCCGCGACGCCCGAGGTCGAGGCGGCCATCTCGCCACCGAACAAGACCCCGCCCACACATAATACCGCCTCCACCCCAGCCCCTGCCCGATGCGCCACCCGCGCCCGCCGAACCCAACCCCCCACCGCCGGGCGTGGACGTGCAAGCGATGCTCGACCACTACGCCAACATCTGGGCCAACCCCGACACCGACACCCCGGTTGAAGCGCCGCGCTTCGAGGCCCCGGAGCTGGAAGGCGCCTCGCCCTTCGTCCGGGGCCTGTTCATCATCCTGACCATCCTCGCCAGTGGCTTCGGGCTCTACTTCCTCGTCCAGTCCAAACGCGGCGCCAAAGCCCCCCAGAACGCTCCTCAGACCCTCAAGCCCGCCGCCCCCACCACGGAAGAATCGGAAGCCTACTGGCGGACCCTCCTGGGAAACGCCGCCATCCACAACCCCCGCCACCGAGGCGGAAACAGGGGCTGGCTGTGAACACGCCCCTAGTGACGTGGGTGGGCGGAACCTTGCTTGGTGGTGCATCCTGATGGACACCGACGAGGCCAAGGGCTTGTCCGACTAGCCTAACCGGATTAGGCCAATAGGCGATGCAAAACCTAATAATCATGTGGATAATGGACTAGGGCTAAGGTGGATTCGGAGAGGGAATATGAGAGAAAGTGGTCGTGATAAGGATGATAGCGAGGAGTTTTCAAGCTTCAGCTGGATTCCTCCGGAAAATTCGGAACTAGTGATTGGATTGGTGGGGCCCACAGGCTCGAATTTTGATTTTGTAATCAGTTCTTTATCTAGGCATTTTAAAAGTCGACAATATAAGGCGAAACTGATTAAGCTAAGTTCCTTGCTCAACGACTTCTCTGACACATTTATTGGTCGGCCGATTAGAGACGATAATATATTGTATCGAATATGGGATTTAATGAATGTTGGCAATGCTTCCCGGCACCGACTCGAAAATGGTGGGGCAGTGGCATTACAAGCAATGAGAGAGATATGGAACTATCGGTATGAGGTTAATAAAAGTTCTTTCAAACCTGCCGAAAAGACAGTTTATATATTGGACTCACTCAAGCACGAGGGAGAAATAGAAATTCTCCGTCGAGTTTATGGTAAAGCTGTTATAATCCTATCTTTGTTTACCCCTGAAGGGAAGAGAATTGAAAACTTAGCAAAAAGGATTTCTCAAGCCCAAGGAGTATTTTTGGAAGATAGCAAACTTAGGGATAGTATCTACTACAAACAGGCGAAATTGCTCAGTGCGCGTGACGAGAATGAAAAAGTATTCAGAAGGACGAAAAGATTCTGGAATCAAGTTTTAGAATGGGGCATTGAAGAAGACTACGATACTATCAAGAAACTTACTGATGTTAAACATGTATTTAGTGATAAATATGGGCAAAATGTCAGAGATGCCTTCCCTTTAGCCGATGTCTTTATTGACTCAACGGATTTGACTAATGCGGACTCGCAAATATCTAGGATGGTTAACTTGCTATTTGGCCATCAATTTATAACCCCAACAGTTTCAGAACACTGCATGGCTATTGCCGACACAACACGGTATCGCTCGCTTCAACCTGGGCGGCAAGTCGGAGCAGCAATAGCACGAGCCAATGGACATGTTATTGCCACAGGCACTAATGAGGTCCCGCAAGCAGGGGGCGGCCAATATTGGCCCTCGCCCAATTCATCATTTTCCGAAGACCATCGTGACCACAAACTTGCAGAAGATTTGAGTAGAAAACAAATTGATGGGGCAATCATCGAAGTGGTAGCAAGACTTTCAGATGCCAATTTATTGTCCTCCGATTTTAAACCTCTTGCAGATGCATATCATGGCGGCTCGCATATTAAAGAAACAAGCGAAGAAATAATGGGATTATTCAAGACAATCGTAGATGCGTTAGAAGGAACTAGAATATCTAGTCTCATTGAATTCTTCCGTTCTACTCATGCTGAAATGGCCGCATTGATTGCATCTGGCGAGAGTGGATTATCTTGTGTTGGGACAACTCTCTACTGCACTACTTTCCCCTGCCATGAATGCACCCGCCATATAATACATGCAGGGATAAAGGAAGTCTATTACATAGAACCATATGCGAAGAGTCTGGCCCTCCAACTGCACCCCGACTCCGTTTGCATGGAGTGCTTTCACCCACCTTGCCAAAAGGTTCATTTCCGACCATTCACAGGTATAGGGCCTAGAATGTATGCCAAACTATTCCGCGCTGCTCGCCGCAAGGATGACCACTCCGGCGAGATAGTCCGATGGCGCACAGGGAGGCCTCATCTCGTGGGCCAAGTGGACTCGGAGAGCATCATCCGGTCGGAGGCAAGGGAAATCTCCGTCTTGGGAGACCTCTTCACGGAGCAGGCAACGCTGGAGTCCTTCGAAGGACTCAAAGAGGCGAAACCTCTGCCCGCCAACGGAGGGGGACGGACGTGACGATCCCAGAGGACCTACGCCGCAGCATTGAGTTGGCACGAGCCTATCTGAAGGGTCGTCCCGATACCCATGAGCAGGAACGCATAGCCGAAAAGACAAGACATTCCGACCCCTAGATTTAGTAAACTGCTATTTCTCTAGCAGGCCATTGCTAAGTACTTGTTAGTTGCAAAAGGGAGGATTGCCATTTCAAAAAGGAGGGGGGCCGCGGCGGGGTTCTGAAACACCCCCCGAAACACCCCACCGTTTTTGTAGGAAGACCTCTGGGCCGCCTCCGTGGCACGCAAGCGGGTGGTGGTCTGCGGCGCCGGGTTTGCCGGGGTCCGCGTCGCCAAGGCACTGGAGGGCAAGGCCGACGTGACCCTGGTCGCGCCGGCGGACCGGTTCGTCTACCTGCCCCTCATCCACGAGATGCTGAGCGAGCAGCAGTTGCCGCGCGACGTGACGAAGCCCCTGCGTGACATCGTGCCGCAGGCGACACACATCCACGAGGCCGCCGTCGCCGTCGAGGGCAACGACCTGGTCACGAGCGGTGGCCACCGCATCCCCTTCGACCAGCTCGTGGTGGCCGTGGGCGCCGAGCCCAACGACTTCGGCATCCCCGGCGTGCGCGAGAACACGTACTCGTTCTACTCGGTCAAGGACGCCCTGCTGGCCAACGCCGCCCTGAAGACCGCCGCCGTCGAGATTGCCGGCCGCCCCATCCGCGTCGTCGTCGTGGGCGCCTCGTTCACGGGCGTCGAGGTCGCCGGCGAGGCGGCCGAGTTGCTGCGCCGCCTGGATTTCCGTTACGACATCCAGCTGCTGGACGCGGCCGACCGCATCTTCCCCCACCAGGACGACGAGTTCCGGCAGCACGTCCACGACGGCCTCGACCGCCTCGGTCTGCGCGTCCGCACCGACCAGCGCATCACGCGCGTCGAGCCGGGCCGCGTGCACGTCGCGGGCGACGAGGGGGAGGAGGCCGTGGAGGCCGACGTCGTCTTCTGGTGCGCCGGCGCCCGCCCCCGCCGCATCGAGGGCGTGGACATGACCGTCCGTCCCACCCTGCAGAGCACCAGCCGGGACGACGTCTTCGTCCTCGGCGACGCGGCCGAGTTCCCCCGCGAGTGGGGCGTGCCCAAGCTCGCCCAGACCGCCGAGGCCCAGAGCCCCGTCGTCGCCCACAACCTCCTCAAGCCCAACCGGATGATGGAGTACGAGCCCGAGGTCAAGGGCCTCATCGTCAGCGTCGGCCACAACTACGCCGTCGCCGACATCGGCGGCACGGTCCTGAAGGGGCAGATTCCCTGGCACATCAAGCGGCGCCTCTACAAGACCAAGATCGCGCTCTACTGAACTCCCCGGTCAACAAATCGAACCGAACCGTTCGGCGCTGAAACCATCCAGCTACCTATAAGAACGCTGGAGGTGATGTATCTTCGTGCACGTGGCGCCCCCCACGCCGGACGAGTCCGACCGGATCGCGGAGCTGCGCTCCCTGGCCATCCTGGACACGGACCCCGGCCCCTCCTGGCAGCGCGTCGTCAGCCTCGCCAGCCGCCTGTGCCGGATGCCCATCGCCCTCGTCAGCCTCGTCGACGAGCGCCGGCAGTGGTTCAAGGCCCGCGTCGGCCTCGACGCGACCGAGACCCACCGCGACTACGCCTTCTGCGCGCACGCCATCCACGCCAAGGAGATCCTCGAGGTCCGCGACGCCAGCCACGACGAACGGTTCCACGACAACCCCCTCGTCGCCGGGCCCCCCTACATCCGCTTCTACGCCGGCCTCCCCGTCCGAGGCCCCCAGGGCCACAACCTCGGTACCGTCTGCGTCATCGACCGCCGCCCCCGCCGCCTCACCGCCGGCCAGCGCGACTCCCTGACCATGCTCGGCAACCTCGTCGAGGAACTCCTGGCCGTCCGCTCTGCCGCCCTCACGCTCGCCGACGTCATCGAGGACGTGGACGAGACCATCGCCCACAACCAGGAAGCGCAGGACCAATGGCTCACCAGCCGGCGGCAGGCCATCGTCAACACCTTCGCCCACGAACTCTCCACCCCCCTCACGCCCCTGATCCTCCAGATGCAGAGCCTCGCGGAGAGCCTCCAGGACCGGCCCGAGGACCTGGAGCGGCTCGACATGGTGCAGCGCAACATCGACCGGCTGCACACCGCGGCCAAGTCGGCCGTCTCCGCCCTCCAGCAGGAACCGTGAGGACCCGGAGGCCAAGGGAAGAAGGAGAAGAGAGGACGCGCCGGCGCCTACGGCATGGTCGGGGCGGGCGCGCTCTCGTCGTTCTGCCACGCCGCCACGACGATGTCGCCGGGGGCCTGGAACCACGCGAACCAACCCATCTTCTCCACGGGCATCTTGGGCACCATCACCGTCGCGCCGGCCTCGGTGGCCGCCGCGATGGTGGCATCCAGGTCATCCACGGAGACGTACGGCGTCGCCGACGGACCCGGATCCTCCGGCACGACGGCCCGCACGGCGCCGCCGAGGCCCAGCTTGTCGTCGCCGAACGTCCAGTAGGCACCCTGCTGCGGGTTGCCCATGTCCTTCATCTCCCAACCGAAGAGCTTGGAGAGGAACGCGCGGGAGGCATCCACGTCGTTGCTGGCCCACTCCGTGTGGACGATGTTGCCGGGGCCGACGAACGTGGGGGTCTGGGATGCTTGGGTCGTGTCGCTCATGAGGAGAACCTCGCGCCACCACCCGAATCCTCCTTTTCAGCCGAGCGGGCTCGGCGTGGCGGACGCCCCCGACAGGACGACTCGCAGAGCTTGTCGTGGCGTGCGCAGGCATTCCATGCCCCGGCTTCCTGAACCGGTTCGGTCCATGAGCAACAATGCTTACATCCTAGGACGGGAGCGGCCCCACCAACCCACGGGATGAGACCGGGAGGTGCAAGGAACGTGCAGGTTCGTCGGATGCTGAGGGTCGCCGCGGGGTTCTTGCTGCTCCTCCCCCTGCTGGCTGCCCCCACCCAGGCCGTGCCGATCGACGATGCGTTCCGGGCCACCGGGAGCGTCCGCATGGAAGGCCCCGGCGTGTTCCACTGGACTACCGTGGGCGCCGCACTGCACGACGACCAAGACGACTTGTCCCTGCATGTGGACGTACCCTACGCCTACGCCAAGGTCCTCCTCGTCGAGGAACGCCGCCCAACGGCCAACATACCCTATCGGACTGGCATCGACGGCGACCTCATTCCCGAGGAGCGCGTCCTGTTTGAAGGCCCCATCTCAGGGAGGTTGCGGTTGGACCTCGCCGCAGACGCATCAGGCACCGCCCTCATCCTTCCCACCAACGACGCGCTCGTGCTCCAAGGCGCATTCCAGAACATCGACCTCGCGGCCGCCGGAACCCGCCACACGCCCCCACCCCACTCCGTCTTCGCATTCGTCGCCGAGGCGGACGGCCATGGCACGACCCTGCACGACATGCATACCGTCGCCCGGACCAACGGCACCCTGGACGAACTGGACGACGCGGTCCTGGTCGCTTCCGGCGGCAACGTCCACCTCCCCAACGGTACCGTCGTCCACCTCCAGAACCGCCGACACGTCGAGGACCGCTCCGCCCACGACCCCGCCACGCAGTCCGGCATGGACGTCTACGAGAGCACGATCCTCGTCCTCGACGCCCCCCGGATGACCTTCCCGCAGGAACTCCCTTGGCGCCTGGCCGGCACCGACTTGGACGGAGAACTGGGCGGACGCGCCACCTGGCGCGGCGTCACCGGCGTCGTCACGCTCGACCAGGACCAGTCCGCCGACCCCGAAGTGCTTGACCTCACCGGACGGTTCCATCTCGCTGGCGCCCTCGCCCCCACCGACGCCCGCTGGCGCATCGACGGGAACGCCACCGCCGCCAGCGTCGACTTCCAGGCCGTCGTCGTCCCTGCGGCCCCCGTGGTCGGAGGCCTGACCCTGCTTGGCGTCGTCGCCACCCTGTTGGCCTACGGTCGGACCCTCGTGGCCATCGCCGTCGGCCGCGTCGGCGATCCCCTGGAAAACGAGACCCGCCGCAACATCCTGCGCATCATCCACGACCGACAATCCATCCGAATCACCGAACTCCAGGAGGAGACCGGCTTGTCGCGAGGCGCCCTCCGCTACCACATCCAGGTGTTGCGCGCCGGACACGTCCTCCAAGCCGTCGCGCACGGCGACCGCGGACGCAACACCACATACGTCCTCAACGGAGGGTCCCTCACCTTCCGCGCATCCGAGATCGCCGACGGGCCAGACGGGAGCCACGTTGCACGAAGCAAACCCCACGCCCCCCACGACCCGATCGTCGCCGAGGCCCTCGGCGCCGCTGCCACCCACCCGGTTCGACGCGCCGTCTACACCCACCTGCTCGACCACGGCCCGACCGAACCCGATGCCCTCCACACGGCCCTCCAGACTGCCGGCCCCGCCGTCGCCCGCAGCACCCTCAGCTACCACCTCCGCATCATGGCCGATGCAGGCCTCGTTCGAGCCATGCAGCGGGACGGACGAAAGTGCTATGTGGCCAGCATCGACGCGACCCTGGCGAGGAACCACCAATACCGGAACCTGCTGCAGCGGCCCGAGTGGAGGGCGGCGGCCCAGACGATCCTAACCCACGGCCCCATGGTCGAGGGGGACCTGGTAGCCCAGCTCGTCCGGGACGGGCACCGACCCCGCGCGTCCAGGCAAGCCGTCGAAGCCTTGCGTCGCAGGAGCATCCTCCAAGACCGCCCCGGCGGACTCACCCTCCACGCCACCGTCGCAGCCTCCCTCCAAGGTGCATCATGACCCGACTCCGCCCGATACTCCATGCCGCCTTGCTGGCGCTGCTCCTTTCCGGATGCCTCGATGCAGCAGAAGAACCCGTTCCAGATCCCTCAGACGACGGAAACGCCGACGTCGGGGGCGACCCCGAAGACCGCTCCGAAGCCGACCCATCCCACCCATCCGACCCAGGACCATCCGGCACCGACCCTTCCGGGTCCAACGCACAGAACCTAGACGCAATGGCAGGGAACCTGGAAGCGGTGGAATGCACCTTCAGCACCAACAACATCCGTGGCCTGTCCGAACCTGCCCGCCAACGGCTTCCTGAGGGACTGAACCTCTCCGGCAACGGAACCACCATTTCCTACTACCTCTACGTCTACGAATGCCGCTCCGCGATCCTCGGCGACCGGCTCCTGAAGGAGGACTTCTGGTTCGCCATGGTCGAGGTCAGCATCACCACGCCCCCAGAGGGCGCTTCCAGCGAAAACCACGGCTTCGCTCTTGAGGCATTCACCAACTGGCCAGAACTCGAGGAAGCATGGGGCCCCGACGGTTGGAACCTCGCGCTGGCCCAATTCACGCGGACACAGGGCCAGACGGGACCCACCATCGAGATCGCGACGCCGACCTTGCGGTACGCAACGACCTCTGCAGGCCAGAACAATGTGGACCCATATCCAGTCACCCACACACTCACCCTGTACGCGGACCGGAACCTCGTCTACGACTACGAACTTCAGGAGTCTGCCGAGCCCCTCGTGCCCTGGGTGAACCTCGTCACGCCCGAAGGCGGCGTCCTGGGCGAGGCAGCACCAGAAACGTCGGCAGCCCCCACCTTGTCGACGCCGGCATCCTTCGTTCTCCACCAGCGAACCACTTAGAACCAACAGAGATGTTGCCATGAACCAGAGAAAAACGCCCCACGCATTCGCGTTCGCCCTCGCCGCGTTCGCCCTCCTCGGCTCGGCCCCCCACGCCTCTGCCACCAGCCTGACGTCCTACGCCTCCGACGAGACGCCCCCCAGTTGCTTCGCGTCCGGCATCCAGGGCCGCCCCGTGCTTGGGACCGGCATCCACATCCAAGGTGGCTCTCTGACCAAAGATTCGTATGCAGGCGCCGGCGTCGATCTCTCCCGATGGGTCCAGTACCACGTGATCGAGTTGGATCCACGATTGAGCCAAGGCTACGGCGCATGGATCAGTGCAGACTGCATTCCGCTCTTCATCGGTGGCGCCCTGGAGTGCTTGTTGATCGAACCGAGCAGCGCATGCCTTAGTGACGTGATCATCCACGAATAGATCCGCGCCAACAGCCCATTCCCCCCTTTCTTCCACCCCTCCCAGGAGCAACCTGGCACACCCCACCAGCTGCGGGACAGACAGCGCAGACCAAGTCCTCGTCCCAGACCCCCAATTCCTTGGGTGCTCCCCAAACGCCCCACGACCCTTATCTACCCCCTCCAAGTCGCAGAGCTTGCGCCACAAGTGTGGCGACCCGGCGACAGGCGGGGACTAGGTGGGGAGTAGGCGCCCCCGTTCGCGTAGTCTACAGCGCGGCCGAACCCCTTGCGTGGCTGTCGGGGTCCGTAATCAATCGAGCCCCTGCTCAACCGTGAAGCCTCGTCCTCTGAGGTGGTCGGTGGGAGGAAGTCCCCCGGAGGGGGGGTGGAGTCCCTTCGACGCGAGAACCGGGTCAGGCCCGGAAGGGAGCAGCCTCACCGCGAACGTTCCACGTTTGGAGGGTCGCGGGGTGGAGAGCGGCGGGGGAGCACTCGAGCGGGTCCCGGGAAGTGCGCAAGGAGCGTCCTCGCCCGCCAAGGGGTCGTCCGCCGCGACGCCAACAAAGGGTTTCTATAACCCACTCAAAATCGAGGTGCTCCCATGGTCAATCTGCGATGTTCCAAGTGCGGCTCGGACGCGGGCTTCCTGATCGAGACGCAGAACGGCCGGACCCTGGAGGTAGGGGGGTCGCTCTCGACGGACCGCATCAAGGCGTCCGTGCGCGTGACCTGCACGTACTGCAACACCACGTGGGACCACGTCCCCGTGCGCCTCGTCGACGACTCCATCGAGAACAAGATGGGGCGCCGGCAGCTCGTCCACTGAACGGGCTCCGCTTCCGTCTTCGGTCCGGTCCAGCGCAGCCTCGGGACCGGCGCGTCAGTCGAGGACGTTGTCGGCGTCGAACAGGGAGGCCTGGTATTCCCCGAGCCGCCGCAGTCCCTGCACGTCCTGCTTGAACAGGGGCACGGTGACGACGGGCACGCCGGGCAGCCGCCGGCGCAGGTCCTCGATGTAGTCGAGGTTCATGGCCCGCCGCACCTCGGCGAACTCGGTGGCCTCCACGAGCGCCGAGACGAGGCCGGGCGTGACCTTGGCACCCTTGCTCGCCCTCTCGACGAACCGCGCCCGCCGTTGCCCGTCACCGGCGAGGGCGTCGAACTCGTCCTGGACGCCGGCCAGGGCGTCGGGTTGCACCTTGTTGACGACGACGTGGTGGACGTGCATCCCCAGGTCCTGCGTGATGGCGTGGTGCAGGTCCAGGGTCTCCTCGACGGGGAGCTTCTCGGGCAGGGTGACGATGACGAGGGCGCTGTGGTCGGGGTCGGCGAGGAAGTCCCGGATCTGCTGTGCCTGCTCCTGGATGTCGGCGAAGACGCGCTCGAAGTCGATCTCCGGCGGCGCCCTCTTGCGGTCCTCCTTCCGCTTGAAGACGTTCTGGACGCCGGCGGCGGTGGACTGGAGCTTCTGCCACACCTGGTAGCCCCGCATGGCCCAGCGCAGGAGGCTCTTCTCCGACATCAGCTCGTCCATCGCCTTGGGGACGGAGAGGAAGCTGAGGGCGTGCCCGGTGGGGGCGGTGTCGATGACGATGTGGTCGTACTTGCCCTCCCGACGCACGTCGTTGAGCTTGCCGATGGCCATCAGTTCGTTGAGGCCGGGCATGTACTTCGTGACGTACTGGAACAGGGGGTGCTCGGTGATGCGCGCCTCGGGCACCTCGCGCTCCAGGTGCTCGGTGATGACGGCGCCGGGGTCGAGCATCATCGCCGTCAGGCCGGGCTGGATGGGCGTCTCCTTCTCGCCCACGGGGACCCCGAGGGAGTCCTCCAGCCGCTTGGCGGGGTCCACGGTCACCAGGAGGGTCTTGCGGCCCGCCGCGGCGAGGGCCATGGCGGTGGCGGCGCTCGTGGTGGTCTTGCCCACGCCGCCCTTGCCGGCGAAGATGGTCAGGCGGCGGGCGAACAGGGCCTCCACGCGGCCCAGACCGGGGAGAGGGGGAAGAAGGCTGCGGGACGGGTGCGCGTTCAGACCCGGTCGGCGAGGAACCGGATGACGTCGCCCGTGTCGACGCCGACGTGGCAGGGCGTGGCGCGCACGCACAGGCTGGTGTCGACGCTGGCGTGGACCGTCAGGAATGCGAAGTCCGCGTGCTCGGGACCCCAGACGACGGTGGCGGGGACGCACTGGCCGGCGACGACGGTGCAGCCGGGGGCGGGCTTGGGCAGCAGGAGGTAGCCGCTGGCGGCACCGTACCCGGCGCAGGCGGACACGGGCAGGATGGGGTCGGTCAGGGGCGTCGTGCAGACGTCGTCGGCGGAGGCCGTGGGGGCAACGGCGAACAGGCTGGCCAGGAGGATGGCGGGGAGGATCCAGGTTCGGACCATGGTCGCGGGTACTTCCGGCCCTGGTTGAACGTTGGCGTGTCCGCGTTGTGCGGTCCGGCCACGACCCATTCTTGTGGGGGCCGCGCCTGCGCGCGGCGTGGACCAGCACGCGACCTGGGAGCGCATCGCGCACGCCTTCGACGCCACGCGGGACCGGCCGTGGGCGGTCGTCGTGGACTGGCTGCGCGCCCTGCAGCCCGACCAGCGCGTGCTGGACCTGATGGCGGGCAACGGACGCCACGCCGCCGAGGCGGAGGCGCTCGGGCACGACGCGGTGTGGTCGGACTGGAGCCGCCCCGCCGCCCGCATCGCCGCCGGCCGGTTGCGGGGACCGTGCGTCGTCTCGGACGCCACCGCCCTGCCGTTCCGGGACGCCTGCTTCGACGCCTGCGTCTACGTCGCCGGCCTGCACGGCATCCCCGCCCCCGAGGGCCGGCGGGCGAGCCTGCGGGAACTGCAT
>JANQNI010000308.1 GCA_028289805.1 Thermoplasmatota archaeon
CGCCGTCTCCGCGTTCGCCGGCTACGCCCTCGTCAAGGACGCGCGGTACTTTGGCGCCGTGCCCCTGGACGACGCGGACCGGGACGAGGAAGAGTAGGCGCCGTCAGAACCACGCCCGCACCGGCGCGACGAGCCCCGGGCCCTCCGCCCGGCTGTCGCCGACCTCCTTGCCCACGGCGTACCCGTCGAGGACCTCCGGTGCCGGCCGCGCCAACGCCTCCCAACCGCGCTCCCGGTGCAGCCACGCCTCCACGTCCCCCGGCTCCAGCACCACCGGCATCCGGTCGTGCAGGGACGCCATGAACCGGTTGGGCGGGCACGTCAGCAGGGCCACCGTGGGCGCGTCCGGGGGGCCGCCGACGAGGCCGGCCAGCAACAGCGGCGCGTCGTCGGTGCGCCGGATGAAAAACGGCGTCCGGGCCGCCCCGCGCCCGGTCCACTCGTAGAACCCCGCAACCGGCACGACGGCGTGGTCGCGGCCCCAGTGCGGCGCCCACAACGGACGCGTGGCAGCGGCCTCGACGCGGGCGTTGAAGACCGACTTGCCGCCCGGGCCCGGAAACCCCCACGTGGCGACCTCCACGCCCACGTCGGCGTCGCGGGCGGTGACGGCCACCACCGGATCCGTCGGCGCCACGTTGTATCGGTCCTGCGCCGCCAGGTGGTTGGGGTCCGGGGGCCCGAAGTGCTGCTCGTACCACGCCCGCACCGGGTCGGCGAACCAGTACGCGAAGCGGCCGCACACGAGGGGCCGGATGGGGTCGGGGGTCTTTGCCGCGACGGGTCCGGGGCTTACGCGAACGTGACGGCTCCGGCCACCCTCTGCGGCGCACTCGCCGGCCCTTCGCTTCGCTCGGGCCGGCTCGGCTCCACACCGCGTCCCGTCGCGGTCAGGAGAACCTGACCGCTCCTACAACGCGCTGTGGAGCATTGTCCACGTGCCACAGCACGCCGCGCTCGCCGGGGCCGTGGACGAGGCCCTTCTCCAGGACGCCCGTCACCTCCGCCTCCTCGCCGGGGCCAGGCGCCGCCGTCTCCAGCCGCACGGGGACGAACTGCATCCCGAGGCCGACGTGGACGACGCTGCCGGCCTCCAGGCCCTGCTTGCTGAAGGCGCTGCGGCGCAGGGTGAACGTGACCGCGTCGCCGGCCTTGGCGGCCACGAGCGGCGCGTCGCTGGGGGCCAGCACCATGCCCCGGTCGAGCATGTCGGCCTTGGTGTTGCGCAGGGCGAGGCCGACGCGGTCGCCGGGAACGGACTCGTTGACGTCGACGTCGTGGCACTGGATGCTGCGCACGGGGCAGATCACCTTCTCCGGCCACGCGTACAGGGTGTCGCCCTTGCGCAGGGTGCCCTGCTTGACGACGCCGAGGATGACCGCACCCACGCCCTTGACGTCGAAGTGGTGGTCCACGGGCACGGCGACGGGGGCGTCGGCGTCCGTGCGCTCGGGCGCCTCGGCCAGGTGGGCGCGCACGCGGGGCCAGTCGTCCTCCGTCAGCACCAGCCAGCTCTCCAGGTTCGTTCCCTTCAGGAGGGGGGCGACCTGCTCCGGCTGGATGTAGTTCTGGAGCACCAGCACGCCGTGGGCGATGCCGGCGGCGTCGGCGGCGAGGATTTGCTCCCCGACGGCCGCGTTCATCTCGGAGACGACGAGCACGGCGGCGTCGGCGCCCAGCACGGTGTAGCTGAGGCACTTGAGCTGGTCGGGGTAGCGCGCCGGCACGAGCACCGTGACGTCCCGGCCGGACTCCTTGAAGTCGTGCAGGTGGATGTCGCTCTGCGTCCCGACCTTCCCGAGTTCTCGGCGTGCGTCCAGGTTCCCGAGCAGTGCGGCGGTGACCCCTGCCATCGCGCCGCCGAGCGGGGCGGGCTACAAATCCGTTGGGTGGGCGCGCCACAGACGGTTGAGGCCGGCCTGGGTGCGGCCGAGGGCCACGCCGGCCAGGATGATCGGGAGGATCGTCACCAGGAGCGTGGCGGCGAAGAAGACCCAGAAGCCGACGACGCCCAAGGCCAGGACGAGGAGCACCAGGGAGAACAAGCTGAAGATCAGGAACGGGCCCACGGTCAGCATCGCGAGGCTCGGCAGCAGCGTCAGGAGGAACAGGGAGGTGCGGTTCGTGGCATCCACCCCGGCCCGTCGCTGCGACCGTTCCAGCTGGCCCCACAATCGCCACAAGGCGGCGAGCGCCAGGGCGAGCCCCGCAGTACCTAGGAGGCCTGCGAGGAGCATGGTGGCGACGGTGCGGGGGCCGGACGACGGGGCGCCGGGAACGAGGTCGTTGCTGAGGAGGAAGAAGACCGCGAAACTCAGGGGCGTCAACACGGCGACGGCTGGGACGAACCGGCGGGTGTTGCCGCCGGCGTGGGCGTCCACCTCCCGCGTCGCCACCCACAACCAGACGACACTGGAGAGGCCGAACGTCAGCACGTGGAGGATGCCGACGAGGGCGCTGCTGCGCACGCGGCCGACGGGGCGTGCAGGACCCGGCGGTCTGTGGGGCGCGGGGCGGCGCGGGGCGCCGAGGCCGCAGGCGGGGCACGCCGGGGCGCTGCCGTCCGGCACCCGGACCCGGGTGGCGCACCGGGGACAGTGCAGGAGACGCACGCTACGGAGTCCCGTGCGCCTGCCAGATCTGGTTGAGCCCGACCTGTGTCTTGTAGAACGCGATGAGCATCAGCACGGTGCCGGCGATGCTCAGGAGCCAGCTGATGACGACGCCCAAGACGGGGATGAATGCGAACGGGAACTGGATGAAGCTGGCGATGACGGGCGACAACAGGAACAGCAGCAGCAACGTGGTGTTCAGGGGCACCAACCCCAGGCGCCTCTGCTCGTCGGCGGCAGCCCCCCACACGCGCCACAGGCCCATCAGTTGCAGGACGAGGGCGACGATGCTGGTCACCACGGAGAGCAGGAGCAGGAGGACTCCCCCGATGGCGCTGAAGATGATCTCTGCGACCTCCTCGTCCGTGGGCTCGTAGTTCGGGTCCTCCAGGTTCTGGAACGCCTCCGAGCCGAGGAACGCCGCGAGGAAGATGGCGATGGCGATGAGCGAGAGGGCCATGGTGACGATGCTGAGCCACACGTATCCCTTGAGCATCCCGGCGCTGCGGGTGCTGGGGCGGAAGGCGTCCGTCTCGACGCCGGTCTTCCAGTGCCAGATGAGGGGGTAGATGCCGAAGGTCACCAGGAACAGCAGCACGACGATGCCCGGGGAGCGGACCTTGCCGGGAGGTCCGGCGTCGGCGGAGGCCCCGACGGCCGCGGCGGGTGCGGCGGGGGACCCGTATCCCGCGCGTCCCTCCGTGTCCCAGGGGTCCACGGCCGGAGCCGGAGCTGCAGCCTGGGGGGCAGCAGCCTGCGGGGCGGGGACGGCGTGTTCCTGCCCGTACCCGCACGCGGGGCAGACGGGGGTCTCGCCGGGGGCGACCTCGACGACGGTGGAGCAACGGGGGCAACGAACGCGGGGCATCGGCGCAGTACCATCGTGCCTCCCGTTTATCCTTGTGCCGGGACGCAACCGCTTAGGGGGGATTCGGCGTGGGCGGCGCGTGGAAGAGAGCGTCCAGTGCGGCGAGTGCGGCAACCGGTTCGACTCCAGCGAGAACGCCTTCTGTCCCCGCTGCGGCTCCGTGCCCCGCGCGCGCGACCTGTCGCCCGAGGTGGCGGCGCGGGCCGCGGCGGTGGGGCTGCGCGACCCCGGCCTGCGTCGGGTGCGCACGGCAGGCCTGGTGCTGATGGTGCTGGGCGCCCTCGCGGCGGGGCAATTCCTGTGGCTCACGGTCTCCCCGCCGGAGCCGGACGCGGAGACCCTGGAGGCCTTCGCCGCCGTGGAGTTCGTCGCCAACGAACCCGGCGGCGCCCTGTCGCTGCGCGTCACCCAGGGCGGGGCCCCCGTCGACGCGCCCGTGGTGGTGCGGGCGATGAACGGCACCGTGCTGTCGCAGGACGCGGCGGCGGGCGGTTGGTTCAACGCCACCCTCCCCGTCGCCTTCGTCAACCTCACCGTCGGCCCCGTCGACAACGACACGGCCCAGGTCCACAAGGTCTACGTCAGCGAGGGGCGGATGTTCTTGCTGGAGGTGGACGTGGCCGACGCCCAGGACGCGCCGGCGTGGCACGCCGCCA
>JANQNI010000076.1 GCA_028289805.1 Thermoplasmatota archaeon
GCATGGCCGTGGCGGGCGCCGTGGCGGTCATCGGGTACCACTTCCCCCCGAACTGGGCGTTGTCGGACCTGACGCCGGGGCCGAGCGTGACGGGGGCGACGGGGGCCATCCTGGTGGCGACGACGCCCCTGTGGACGCTGCTGATGGCGGTCGTGGTGGGCCAGGAGCGGTTGGGGGGCCAGAAGGCGGTCGGGTCCCTGGTGGCGTTCGCGGGCGTGGGGTTGGTGGTGTTCTACGGCACCGGCGAGGCGGAGTTCAGTGCCGCCCGCAAGACCCTTGTGGCGGTGCTGGCGCCCGTCCTGTGGGCTTCCTACAGCATCATGGCCAAGTCCCTCATCGCCAAGTACGGGCCCCTGTTCGTCAGCGGCCTGACCATGAGCCTCGGCACGTTGATGCTGCTGCCGCTGGGCATCGAGTACGGCGTCGCGCCCCTGGCGTCCCTGGACGCCGAGGGGTGGTTCTGGATGCTGTACCTGAGCGTCGCGGCGACCCTGGGCGGCTACACGGTCTGGAACCTCAGCCTGCGCCACCGCGACGCCAGCGAGGTGGCCGCGTTCATCTACGCCGTCCCCGTCGTCGCCACCCTCGCGGGCACGTGGCTCATCGACGAGCCCGTCACGCCCTGGTTCGTCCTCGGCGCCGCCCTGGTGCTCGGCGGCGTGGTGCTCATCAACCGCGCCCGCACCCAGGCCGCCCGCGCCGACGCGCCCCGCGCGGACGCTGCGGCAAAGCCATAGCCGCGGCCCCGGTCGCCCACCCCGTGCCCGCCATCGGCCTGGACGACATCGAGGCAGCCCGGCAGACCATCCAGGACACGGTCCGCAACACCCCCATGAAGCGGTCGACGACCCTGTCGAAGCTGACCGGCGGCGACATCCACCTGAAGCTGGAGAACTTCCAGCGCACGGGCTCGTTCAAGGTCCGCGGCGCCATGAACAAGCTGCGCAGCCTCGACCGCCAGGAGAAGGCGGCGGGGGTCGTGTGCGCCAGCGCCGGCAACCACGCCCAGGGCGTCGCCTTCGCGGCCACGCGGGAGGGCGTGGCGTGCGACGTGTTCATGCCCAGCGACGCCACCCTGGCCAAGGTGGTCGCCACGCGCGGCTACGGCGCCACCGTCCACCTGCGGGGCCTGGACTACCAGGAGGCGTACGAGTACGCCCGTGCCTACCAGGAGGAGCAGGGCAAGGTGTTCGTGCACGCCTTCGACGACCCGCGCATCATGGCGGGCCAGGGAACGCTCGCGCTGGAGGTGCTGGAGGAGGTGCCCGACCTGGACGTCATCCTGGTGCCCATCGGCGGCGGCGGGCTCATCGGCGGCGTCGCCACCGCCATCAAGGCGCTGCGCCCCGCGTGCCGCGTGGTGGGCGTCCAGGCGGCCGGCGCCAGCTCCGTCGCCGAGTCGCTCAACAAGGGCCGCGTGGTGCCCCTCGACGAGGTCCACACCATGGCCGACGGCATCGCCTGCCGCCGCCTGGGGGACCTGACCTTCGAGGCGATCCAGGCGCACGTGGACGAGGTCGTCACCGTCTCCGAGGCCGAGATCGCCTCCAGCATCCTCTACCTCCTGGAGCGTGCCAAGGTGGGCGCCGAGGGGGCGGGCGCGGTGGCCCTCGCGGCGGCCATGCACGGCCACGTCGACCTGGAGGGCAAGAAGACGTGCGTCGTCGTCTCCGGCGGCAACATCGACATGACGCTGATGAGCCGCATCATCGACCGCGGCCTCGTCACGGAGGGCCGCGTCGCCGTCCTAGAGACGGAGGTGCCCGACCGCCCCGGCGCCATCGCCCACCTCCTGGCCCTGCTGGGGGAGCACAAGGCCAACGTCCTCGACGTGCGCCACGACCGCCACCGCCTCGACGTGCCCCTGCACCGCACCCACGTCGAGGTCCACGTGGAGACGCGCGGCCACGACCACATCGAGGAGTTGCGGCGCGTGCTGCGGGAATCCGGCTACGAGGCCGACGTGCAGGGGCACACCGCGTAGGCGTCCCCGCGCACCGCCATCACCGCTTCCACGCCGCCAGCACGTCCCACGCCGGGCGCACCCGACCGTACCGGCCTCGCGCCGCCGACGCGGCCCCGTAGGCGAGGCCCGCCAGGCCGGCCAGCGACCCGAAGCCCGACAGGAGGCCCAGGGTCGCCAGGTACGCGGGGGCGTCGCCGGCGCGCGCCAGGAACCCCACCAGCACCAGGAAGGCGTACAGCATCGCCACCAGGACGCCCCCCTGCCAGGCGTGGTAGCGCGTCAGGGGGTCGTTGGGGGCGAGGTAGACGGCCACCGCCTGGAGACCCGGGACCGGGACGTAGCTCAACCAGGGCACCGCCGCCACGCCCGCTCCATCGCCGGCCGGGGAAAAGCCGTTGCGACCCTTGCGCGCGACCGCGTCGGCGCGACGGACCGCCGTGGCCGTGCGTCACGCTTTCATGCCTGCCACCATGCCGGCGGCCATGGACACCACGCGCCTGCGCGAGACCGCCCAGTACCTCGTGGCCGACGGCAAGGGCATCCTCGCCGCCGACGAGAGCACCGGCACCTGCACGAAGCGCTTCGACGCCCTCGGCATCGAATCCACCGAGACCACGCGCCGCGACTACCGCGCCATGCTGTTCTCCACGCCCGGCATCGGCGACAGCGTCGCCGGCGTCATCCTCTACGACGAGACGATTCGCCAGGAGACCGCCGACGGAACCCCCATCCCGAAGCTGCTGCTCGACCAGGGCGTCTTCCCCGGCATCAAGGTCGACACCGGCGCCAAGGACCTCGCCGGCCACCCCGGCGAGAAGGTCACCGAGGGCCTCGACGGCCTGCGCGAGCGCCTGGCAGAGTACGCCGGACTGGGCGCCCGCTTCGCCAAGTGGCGCGCCGTCATCACCATCGACGAGGAGACGCCCAGCACGGCCTGCCTCGTGGCCAACGCCCACGGCCTGGCCCGCTACGCCGCGTTGTGCCAGGAGGCCGGCATCGTCCCCATCGTCGAGCCCGAGGTCCTCATGGACGGCGACCACGACGTGGACACCTGCGAGGCCGTCACCCGCATGGCGTGGGACGTGGTCTTCGGCGCCCTGAAGGACCACGACGTCTACCTGCCGGGCATCCTGCTCAAGCCCTCCATGATCCTCAGCGGCAAGGACGCCCCCGCGCGCGCCGGCGCCGAGGAGGTCGCCCGCCGCACCCTCGAGGGCCTGCTCGACTGCGTCCCCGCCAGCGTCCCCGGCGTCGTCTTCCTCTCCGGCGGCCAGGGCCCGGAGGAGGCCACCGAGCACCTGCGCATCATGAACACCCTGGGCGACAAGCCGTGGAAGCTGTCCTTCAGCTACGGCCGCGCCCTCCAGCAGCCCGCCCTGCACGCCTGGGCCGGCGACAACGCCAACACCGAGAAGGCGCAGGCGCTGCTGAAGGAGCGCTGCGACGCCAACCGGGCGGCGGCGCTCGGCAAGGAGTTCGTGGCGGCCTGAGCCGGGCCGAGCGCCTCTTCCCCCTCGACCTTGAAGCGGTGCGGTGCCGGGCCCGTCGGCACCCCGCTCCGACCCGTTTAGAAACCCCGCCCCCGTCGGCGCCGCCGTGCAGGCCCTCCCGCCGCCCCCCGTCCGCTGGCTCGTGGCGGCCAACGTCGTCTGGCTGGCCTCCGGCGTCCTGGCGTACGCCACCCGGTTCAGCATGGTCCTCGGCGCCAGCCTCGCGGCCGCCGTGGCGGTGCCGGGCCTGCGCCAGCTGCGCGACCGGTACGAGGGGCAGGAGCGGCTGTGGGTCGACCGGGCCCTGAGCTTCGGCATCGGCTCCTGGGCGATGCTGCTGGTGCTGGTGCTGCTGCCGCTGCTGACGGTGGACGAGTCCGGCGACCTGCTGGCCCTGAAGGGCTACTGGGTG
>JANQNI010000084.1 GCA_028289805.1 Thermoplasmatota archaeon
GCACCACGTCCAGGGGCAGGTAGAGGTTGAAGCCGAGCGGTTCCTCCACGATGCCGTCGAGGCGGACGCGGTGGCGCTGGCCGTCGACGAAGATGGCCACCTCGTCGCCCACCTCCAGCGTCTCGTCCGTGTCCTGCTCGTAGAGGCCCAACGCCACCTGGGAGGCCAACAGGGACGCGCCGCGCTCGAAGTCGTCCGCGCCCGAGACCGCCTTGAAGCCGTGTAAGGAATCCGACTCCAACCCCACGAGCCGAAGTGGATCGTCCATGCCGTCGAGTCTCCCCGCCACGACCAGGAACGGCTCCACCTCCTGCACCCACGTCACGTCCCGCAGCCCCGCCTCCAGCGCCGCCTCGGTCTGCGGGGGCGCCACGTTGACCTGGCCGTCCCAGTTCTCGCGCTCCCGGAACTGCTCGTCCACGACGATGACGATGGAGTCGAAGAGCCCCACCATGCTGAAGGTCAGCACCGTCGAGAGGGCGATGCCGCCGACGGTGAAGACGGCGCGGCCGGGGACGCGGGTGATGTTGCGCACGGCCAGGCGCGCCACGAGTCCGAGGCGGGCCGTCAGGCGCCGCATCAGGCCGCCGGGGGTGCCGTGCCCCTGCACCTGCATGGCGGTGGCGATGGGGACGTTGGAGGCGTGGATGGCCGCCCGCAGGCCCCCGAGGGCGCTGGCGCCCGCCGCCACCCCCGCCAGGACCAGCGCGTCGCCGGGGTGGAAGCCCAGGTGCAGGACGGGGAAGCCGATGATGTCCCGGTACCACTGGCTCAGGGCGCGGCTGCCCTGGACGCCCACCAGGACCCCCACCACGCCCCCCAGGACGCCGATGAGCAGGGTGAAGGCGAGGTAGTGGCGCACGATGGCCCCCCGGTGGGCCCCCAGGGCCCGCAGGATGCCGATGCTGGGGCGCTGCGCCGTGACGAGGCGCTCCATGGTGACGCTGACGGTGGCGAAGGCGACGACGAGGACGATGACGGTGATGATGGGCGTCATCTGCCGGAATCCCTCCACGTCCCCCTCCGCCAACTGGAACGCGACGGTGTCCTCGCGCACGAGCATGACGCGGACGCCCAGGTCCGCGAACCGCTCCGGGTCCTCCACGGCCACGTCCACGGCGCGGCGGCTCTTGTCCTCCTCGTCGCCGTCGGTGACGCGCAGGAAGTACTCGTTGGCAATGGGCCCGTCGGGGTCGGCGGGGTCGCCGAAGCCCAGGTCCCGCGCCACGTCCTCCAGCGTGTCCTGGGGCACCCACAGGACGGCGAGGCTGCCCGGCTCCGGCACCAGCAACTCGGGGTTGGCGGTGGCGATCAGGAACTCGGAGTTGAGGGCGAAGCCCTGGGTGCGAAAGTCGTATTCCCGGTTGCCCACCGTCACCGTCAGTTCCTGCCGGTCGCGCACGTCGTGGATTTCCGCGAAGCGGGCGTGCAGCAGGGCGCCGTCGGCGGTGCCCAGGGGGTGGATGCCGGCGCGGGCCTTCTGGCCGGGGCTGCACGCGAACGACTCCGAGCCCAGCTCGCCGTCGAGGACGCACACGTCGTTGATCTCCGGCCACGCGTGCAACGGCACGCCCACCAGGAGGGCCTTCTTGTCCTCCCCGTCCAACTCGAGGGTGCCCTCGACGCTGAGGCGGCCGATGCCCCCGTTGATGCCCTGCATCCCGCGGGCGCCGAAGTCGGCGGCGGGGTTGTCGAGCATCGGGCGGGGCTGGTCGAGGGTGACGAAGACGTGGGCGAGCTGGTTGTCCTCGTACATGGTGTCGTAGCTGCTGCGCAGGTTCTGGTACGACTGCTGGAGCGTGGTGCTGAGGGCGGTGCCGGCCAGCACGATGGTGGCGAGCAGGAGGATGCGGGTGCGCATGCGCCACGCGTCGCGCATCAGCTTGCGCGTCATCAGCCGCGTCACGACGGCGCCCCCCGCCGTGCCTGCCCCTCCCCCGCGTCCGCCCCCCGCCGGACCTCCTCCAGGTGGTTGTTCTTCGAGTGGTTGTAGGGCAGGGCGCCGTGCAGGTGGTGCAGGACGCCGTCACGCAACTCCATCACGCGGGCGCCCCGGCCGGCGAGCTCGGGGTCGTGGGTGGCCAGGAGGATCGTCAGACCGTGGTCCTCGTTGAGCCGGTGCAGCAGGTCGATGATGTCGCGGCTCGTCTCCGCGTCCAGGTTGCCGGTGGGCTCGTCGCCGGCGACGACGGTGGGGCGCTTGACGAGGGCGCGGGCGATGGCGACGCGCTGTTGCTCGCCGCCCGAGAGCTGGGCGGGGAAGCGGTGGCCCTTGTCGCCCAGGCCCACCTGGGCCAGCGCCTCCTGACTGCGGGCGCCGTCGCGCACGCCGCCCAGCTCCAGGGCGAGGCTGACGTTCTCCAGCGCCGTCAGGGTCGGGATGAGGTTGTAGAACTGGAAAATGTAGCCGACGTTGTCGCGGCGGTACTCCGTGAGGGCGCGTTGGTTGGCCGCGGTCACCTCCAGGCCGTCCACGTGGACGGTGCCCGCGTCGGCGGCGTCCACGCCGGCGATGATGTTCAGCAGCGTCGTCTTGCCGCTGCCGCTGGGGCCGTACAGGGTGACGAACTCCCCCGGCTCCACGGCCAACTCGACGCCCCGCAGCACCTCCGTGCGCAGGTCGCCCATGGCGTAGCCCTTCCTGAGGTCGTGGACCTCGATGAGCGCCATCGCCTACGCCCCGCCCTGCCCCTTCTGCCCCCGCCGGCGGCGCCGCACGCCGTACCAGACGCCGCCCACGGCGAGCGCGGCCACCGCCACCGCTCCCCAGGTCGCGGTCCCCAGGCCGCCGTTGCCGCCGTCGGGGGCGCTGCCCAGCACCAGCTCGTGCTGCATGGTGCCGCGCACGCCGTCCGGGTCCGTGTACGCCACCTCCACCACCAGCGGCGCGTCGGCCCGGCCCAGGTCGGTCGGGGCGGGGCTGAAGGTGGCCGTGGTGTGGTCGCCGGGGTCCAGGTTGCCCAGGAAGACGGCGGCGGCGGGCCGGACCTGCACGGGGCCGTCGAGGATGCGCACCTCCACGGCGTTGGCGGGGCCGAGGCCGACGTTGCTCACCGACAGGGTCACCTCGTCGTCCTTCCACTCGTCCAATGCGACGCTGAGGAGGCTCTCGGTGCGCAGGTGGACCGCGAACGTCGCCGTGCTGGTGCTCTGGACGCCCGACGTGTCCGTGTACGTGAACGTGAAGACGAGCGCGTAGATGCCCGCCGTCGCGTCGGCGGGGGCGGCCACCTCCACCGGCAGCGAGACGGAGCCGTCGGCGGCCAGGCCGTCCAGGTACAGCTCGTTGCCCTGCCCGAGGGGCATCAGCACGCCGTCGGGGTTCGTCCAGGAACCCTGCACGTCGCTGAGGGTGCTGCCGCCCCGGTTGCTCAGGGTCAGGCTCAGTTCCTGCGGGACGCCGGGGCGCAGTTCGTCGGGGGCGAGGGGGCCCACGTGCAGCGCCTTGGGGAGGCGGACCTTCCACTCGACGCCGACGGTGAGGCTGCCGAACTTGATGGTGCCGCCGTCGTTGTACCGGTACTCGAGGGTGAACTCGGCGAGGTAGATGCCCGGCCGCGTCTCCGGCGGCACCCAGAACGTGTACGGCGTCACCGTCGACTTGTCGCCGGCGCCCAGGCTGCCCAGTTCCACCCGCTCGGTCTTGTTGATGACCACGCCGTCGTCGATGCTGTGCAGTTGGACGTTGATGTTCGTCGCCGTGGCGAGGCCGACGTTCTCCATGGTCAATGAGACGCTGCCCGTGGTCCCCGGCAGCGGCTCGGCGGGGTCGGTGGCCGCCGTCGTCTGCAACTCGGCGGTGGCGGCGCCCGCGGGGGGCACGCTCAGGGCGGCGAGGGCCAGCAGGGATGCGAACAGCAGGGGGGCGATGCCTCGGGGCGGGCGGGTCGTGGGTCGGGTCATGGTTCGGCTCCAGGTCGAGCGATGCGTCGGATGAGGTCGCGGCCGGTGCGGCTCCACCAGTCCAGGTCGGGCCCGGACGGCTCGTCCCACCGCACCAGCACCCACTGGTCCACCTGCTCCACGGCGGCGAAGACGACGGCGGCCAGCAGTTCGACGGGCAGGTCGTCGCGCACGGCGCCGACGCGACGGCCGTCCTCCACCACGCCGCGCGCCGCCTCCAGCAGGTCCCGCCGCATGCCGGCGTAGACGCGCGCCCACGCCGGGTCGTTGAGGAGCGCCGCGGCGGCGCGCAGCACGCCCGCCGCCTCCGGGGATTCCTGGAAGGCGCGGCTGGTGCGCTCCAGGTAGGCGTCCAGGTTCGACCAGAACGTCGCCGCGTCGGGGGCCGGCGGCGGCGGGGGCGCGGCGACCACGATGGGTTCCAGGGTGTCGCGCACGACGGCCACGAACAGGTCGGGCTTGCCGTCGAAGTGGTAGTAGAAGGCGCCCTTGCTCCACCCCGCCTCGGAGAGGACGTGGTTCAGGGAGGCGCGCTCGAAGCCGTGCTCGGCGAAGGCGCGGCGCGCGGCGTCCAGCAGGGAGCGCCGGTCGGCGTCGGCCATCGGTTGCAGGCGCGCGCGGGGAGCCATGCTCTGGACCATCGGTCGGACCACCGGTCTGATAAGGGCTGTGCGAAGGGATGGTGGGACGCCGGTGCGCCGCCGGATGCGTCCGCCCGCGTGGATGCGGCGGGTTTTCCAGGCCGGCTCCGTTGGCGGGGGCGTGCACGAGCGCGTCGTCTTCGAGGGCACCCCCGCCGAGCAACTGGAGCGCGTCCGCGGCGTCTGCCTCGCCTACCCGGAGGCGCACGAGGTGGAGCAGTTCGGCCACCCCTGGTTCAAGGCCGGCAAGCGCCCCTTCTGCATCGTCGGGCTGGACCGGGACGCCGGCACCGCGACGGCGTCGTTCTCCGTCGGCAAGGAGGACCAGGAGGCGCTGTGCGCCATGGACCCCCGCTTCCACCCGACGCCGTACATGCACCAGCACGGCTGGACCACGCTGCGGCTGGAGGGCGACGTGGACTGGGGCCTCGTGGAGGAACTGGTGGAGCAGGCGTACCGGCGCGTGGCGCTCAAGCGCATGCTGCGCGAACTGGACGCGCGCAGCGCCTGAGCGGGCGCGCCTACGCGACGGCGAACGGCCGTCCCGTCAACCGTTCGAAGGCTTCCTTGTACCGCGCGCTCGTGCCCTGCACGATGTCGTCGGGCAGCACGGGGCCGGGGGCGGTCTTGTCCCAGTCCTGGGTCTCCAGCCAGTCGCGCACGTACTGCTTGTCGAAGCTGGGCTGGCCGCGGCCCACGGCGTACCCGTCGGCGGGCCAGAACCGGCTGCTGTCGGGGGTCAGCACTTCGTCCATCAGGACGATGGTGCCGTCGGGGCGGCGGCCGAACTCGAACTTGGTGTCGGCCAGGATGATGCCGTGCCGGGCGGCGTGGTCGCGCGCCAGGGCGTAGATGCGCAGGCTGGTGTCGCGCAGCCACGCGGCCGTCTCGTGGCCCACGATCTTCGCCGCCTGCACGAAGCTGACGTTCTCGTCGTGGTCGCCGACGGCGGCCTTGGTGCTGGGGGTGAAGACCGGGTGGGGCAACTCCTCGGACTCTTGCAGGCCGGCGGGCAGGTCGATGCCGCACACCTCCCCCGTCTCCTGGTAGTCGCGCCAGCCGCTGCCGGCGAGGTAGCCGCGCACGATGCACTCCACGGGCAGGGGCTCCAGCCGCTCCACCAGGACCGCGTGGCCGTGCAGCGCGTCCGCGTGCTCCCGCAGCGCCTCCGGGAAGTCCTCGACGCGGGTGGCGACGAGGTGGTTCTCGATGCCCTCCCGCTCCAGGAGGTCGAACCAGAAGTTGCTGATCTGGGTCAGGCAGGCGCCCTTGTCCGGGATGGCGGGCTCCAGCACCACGTCGAAGGCGCTGATGCGGTCGGTGGCGACCATCAGCAGCCGGTCGTCGTCGACCTCGTAGACGTCGCGCACCTTGCCCCTGCGGAAGACGGGCAGGGGGAGGTCGGTGGTCGCGACGAGCGGCGTCAGTCGCTCCGGGGCCCCGGTCATCGGCAGCGGCCAGCCGGGCCAGCTAAAAAAGCGGGACGGCGCGGGGACTACCGCACCGCGTCCCGGGCGTGCCCGACGACGAACGTGCGCCACGTCTCCCGGCCGACGCGGGCGTACTCGGCGCAGTGGGTGCCCTCCCGGTACGCGCGGGCGACGCGGCCGACGGCGGGGACGCGCAGGCGCGGTGCGGTGCGGCCGGTGTGCTCCTCGTAGGTCCCGACGACCTGCTCGCTGGTGAGGATCTCGGGGCCCCCCACGTCCACCTGCCGGCGCTGCGGCCCGTCGCGCACCGCGTCGGCCAGGGCGTCGGCGTGCTCGGCCGCCGCGGCGGGCTGCCACCGGAACCCCTTGCCGAGGGGACAGACGGGGCCGCCCTGGAGCCACCGCCACAGCAACTCGTGGGTCTGCGTGCCGCGCACGATGGTCCAGGGCCGTCCGGCGCCCAGGACCTCCTGCTCGCCGCGCCACTTGCTCTGGTAGTAGCCGAGGGGGTGGCGGTCGCAGCCGACGACGCTGGCGTAGACCATGTGCGCCTCGGGCCGCATGGAGGCGAGCAGGCCGGCGGTGCCGCGGACGTTGACCTCGTCCATGCGGCCGCGCGACTGGCTGGCCAGGTGTACGACGCAGTCGGCGCGCCACGCGGGGCCGAGCCCCCTGCCGCGGGCGACGTCGCCGCGGATCCACTCCACGTCGGGGTCGCCGGCGGGGTCCGGGTCGTGCCGGCCCATGGCGGTGACGTCGTGGTCGTCGGCGACGAGGCGGCGCAGCAGGTGCGGCCCGACCACGCCGGTCGCGCCGGTGACGAAGACCCGTGCCACGCTCCCGCCAGCACCGGGGGGAAGGAAAGGGCGTCGGTCCGGTCGCAGGCGTCGCGCCAAACCCGCCGCCTCAAATACCTCCAGAAGCCCTTGCGGTGCGACCAAGACGGTCGGTGAACAACATGGCGCTCGTCAAGGACATCATCACGCTCGACGGAACCGCATGGATCGAAATCGGTGCGGCCTTCCTGGCCTACTTCGTGCTCAGCTTCCTCTGGTGGGGCCCCGTCTTCGGCAAGCTGTGGGCCAAGCAGATGGGCATGGACCCGGACATGAAGCCCACGTCCAGGGAGATGGGCGTCGCCATGGCCCTCCAGGTGCTCAGCACCTTCCTCATCGCCTTCGTGCTCTGGCACGTCCTGGTCGCCTTCACGGTGGACCTGGAGGCGGACGCCGTCTCCAACCCCACGGTCAGCGCCGCGCTGCGGATTGCGTTCTACGCCTGGCTCGGCTTCTTCCTGCCGGTCCAACTCGGTCGCGTGGCCTGGGAGAAGGGAACCTGGCTGCTCGTCGCCATCAACGCCGGCGGACAGCTCGTCGGTCTGGCGGCCATGGGACTCGTCTTCGCCCTCCTGTAGGGCGTCGGTCGGGCCGGGCGCCGGTCCGTGCGCCCCGCCCGCCCTCCGGGGGTGCCTTCTTGGCTCCTGCCCCCCAAATCCATCGTGATGGTGCACACCCTGCCTCGGCCCCACCGGGGCCACCACGCCAAGAAGCGACCGCACCGGTTCCAGCAGCCCCGCGCCGAGCGCGACCGCCTCGGTCGGCGCAGCATCCGGCCCGAACCCCGGTGGCACTGAGGCGCACGGCCCCTTTGCAACACCCTTATACCGTGGACCCGTCCGCCGCCTCGTGGCCCCGCCCGAGGCGCCTCCCTTCGAGGACGACTCCGCCCGCGCCGTGACCGAACCCTCCGTCGAGACGGCCCCCGCCGCGAGCGACCTGGAGCACGCCACGGAACTCGACCCGTTCGGCGAGGGCCGCCCCGTCGACCACTGCGGCATCGTCGGCATCGCCGCAGAGCGTCCGGTGGCGAGCTACCTCTACTACGCCCTCCAGGCCCTCCAGCACCGGGGGCAGGAGTCCGCCGGCATCACCACCCTGGACGGCCTGTACGAGTTCCGGACGCACAAGGGCATGGGCCTCGTGGACCAGGTGTTCCACCCCAAGAAGATCGAGAAGCTGCGCGGCAACCAGGGCATCGGCCACGTGCGCTACTCCACCTCCGCCGGCTCCACCGAGGACGCCGCGCAGCCGCAGGTGGT
>JANQNI010000090.1 GCA_028289805.1 Thermoplasmatota archaeon
CCGCGCCGGCGCCGCCGGCCACGACTCCCTCCCCGTGCGCACCGTCACCGACCTCGGCGGCCTGGAGACCCTGTACCTCAACAACGTCGACGGAGGATACACCCTCACCGCCGAACCGATGCCCGGCGACCACGAGCACGCGGACGAGGCGGAAGCCCCCGGCGTCGGACCCGTGCTGCTCCTCGTGGCCCTCGCCGCCCTGGGCGTCGCCGCGCGGCGGCGGTGAAGCCGCGCCCCGCGGGCGCGCGCCGACAAACGCCTTATCCCCCGCCCCCGTCGCTCCCGCCGTGGACGAGGCCATCGTGCAAGCCCGCCGCGTCACCAAGGTCTACGAGACCGGTCGGCTGCGGCTGGAGGCCCTCAAGGGCATCGACCTGGACGTGCGCCGGGGCGAGATGGTCGCCGTCGTCGGCCCCAGCGGCTGCGGCAAGACCACCCTGCTGAACTGCCTCAGCGGCCTCGACGACGTCACCTCCGGCGCCGTGACGCTGGAGGGCAAGGACCTGGCGACCCTGGCGGACCTGGAGCGCACGAAGCTGCGCAGCCGCCGCATGGGCTTCGTCTTCCAGAGCTTCAACCTCCTGCCCGTCCTCACGGCGCTGGAGAACGTCGAGTTGCCGCTGCTGGTGGCCGGCGTCGACCCCCGCGTGGCCAAGCGCCGTTCCCAGGAGGCCCTGGAGCGCGTCGGCCTGGGGGGCCACGTGGGCCACAAGCCGCGCGAACTCAGCGGCGGCCAGCAGCAGCGCGTCACCATCGCCCGCAGCCTCGTCAACGAACCGGCCATCGTCTGGGCGGACGAGCCGACGGGCAACCTGGACACGGAGACGGGGCAGGAGATCCTGGACCTCCTGCACGAACTGAACCGGAAGCAGGGCCAGACCTATGTCATCGTCACCCACGACGACGCCATCGCCGCCTCCTGCCACCGCATCGTCCACATGGAGAGCGGCCGCATCCGGGACATCCAGGAGGGCCAGGGGCAACCCGTCGAACTCGCCGCCTTCCGCCGCTGACATGCTCGGAGCCGTCCTCGTCGTCCTCGCCCTGCTGGTCGCCACCGTCGTCGGCATCCAGGCCGCCCGCCGCCCCATCCTGTTTCGCATGGCGGTGCGCACCGCCCTGCGCCGGCCCCGCCAGACGGCCACGGTCGTTGCCGGGCTGATGATCGGCACCGCCATCATCAGCGCCGCCCTCGTGGCCGGCCAGAGCTCCAGCAGCGCCATCCGGGGCGCCGTCTACGACGCCCTGGGCCCCGTCGACGAGACCGTGCGCATGGACGGCCTCTACTTCTTCGACCAGGAACTCCAGGACGGCCTCCTGGACGACCCCGCCGTCGCCGCCTACTTCGACGCCGCCGCCCCCAACATCCTGTGGCAGGTGGCCACCGACAACCCCCGCACGGACCTCTTCGAACCCGGCGTGCAACTCGTGGGCTTCGACCCCGACCTGGACGTCGGCTTCGGCGACTTCGAGACGGAGCGAGGCCCCCTCGACGGGCGCGACCTCGGCGCCGGGCAGGCCATCGCCACCCAAGGGCTCGCGGACAAGCTCGACCTGCGCGTCGGCGACACCGTGCGCCTCGCCTACACCCTGCCCGTCGACCCCCTGCTGCCCGAACTGACGGTCTTCGGCGGCACCCTCGCAGGCAGCGACCCCGGCTCCATCGGACTGCCGCTGCCCCCGGCCGAGCAGAACCCCGCCACGGACGTCCACGCGCTCACCGTCGAGCCCGGCGCCACCCGCGCCGTCTTCGTCCTCGCCTGCGGCATCCCCGAGCAGGTCGACTGCCCTGCCGGCACGCGCCTGCGCCTCACCGCCACCGACCCAGCCGGCGTCGCCACCAGCATCGAGTTGGACGCGGGCGCCTGCACCGACTGCGGCACCCCCAGCGTCTTCCTCAACGTCACCCCCGACGGGCCCCGCCTCCCCGAAGGCGCGTGGACCCTCACCGTGCAGGGCGCCGTCGCCGCCAACGTCCCCTACCTCCTCGTGGCCGCCCCCCTGCACCCCGTCTACGACCTGGAGGCGTTCCAGGCGCGGGTGCAGGAACTGGCCGAACTCGACCGCGACGCCCTGGACCGCTTCGCGAGCGGCTTCGGCGCGCCGGAGGAGGAGACGGTCCGCATCGCCGCCGTCACCACGGGCGGCCGCGGCGACCAGTTCGACTTCGACGAGGCGCTGTTCGTCCCCCTCGCCGACGCCCAGGCGATGCTGGAGCGGCCCGACCAGGTCAACCTCATCAAGTTCAGCAACCCCGGCGGCGTCCAGGACGGAGCGGAGGGCACCGACGACGCCGTGGCCCTCCTCAACGCCACGTTGGAGTCCCTGCGCGCCGCCCGGCCCGGCGACCCCGCCGCCCCCCACGTCCTCGTCAACCCCGTCAAGCAGGAGTTCCTGGAACTGGCCGACGACGCCGGGGAACTGATGACGGGCCTCCTGATCTTCGCCGGCAGCCTCAGCATCCTCACCGGGCTGCTGCTCATCATCAACATCTTCACGATGCTGGCGGAGGAGCGCCGCGCCGAACTGGGCATGGCCCGCGCCGTCGGCCTCAGCCGGCGCGACCTCGTGGGCCTCTTCCTCTTCGAGGGCAGCCTCTACGCCGTCGCCGCCGCCCTCGTCGGCGCCCTCCTGGGCATGGCCCTGGCTTTCCTGATGGTCGTCGGCGTCAACCAGGTCATCGCCACCCAGGGCAGCGGCTTCCCGCCCATCCCGTTCGCCCCCGGCCCCGACGCCCTCCCCGTCGCCTTCAGCGCCGGCGCCCTGCTGACCTTCGCCACCATCTTCTTCGCCAGCCGCCGCCAGAGCCGCCTCAACATTGTGCGCGCCATCCGCCAGATCGAGGAACCCGACAAGCAGGGTCGGCCGTGGCTGCTCTGGGTCGGCGCCCCCCTCGCCCTCGTTGGCGCCCTGCTCAGCGTCGGCGCCTGGATCGCCGGCCAGTTCAGCCTCATCGTCTTCGCCCCCCTCCTGATGGCCCTGGGGCTGCGCATGGCCCTCGCCACCCGGTTGCGCCGCCGCGTGCTCGACCCCGCCCTCGCGGGCCTGCTCGCCGTCTACTACGTCGCCACCATCTTCCTCATCGGCACGTTCGACAACGTCCGCGAGGCCAACGTCGTCGGCCCCATCCGGGGCGTCCTGCTCACCCTCGCCGTGGTCGTCGTGCTCTCCCACTGGGAGGCGGGGCCGCGCTGGAT
Organism: Thermoplasmatota archaeon; assembly: GCA_028289805.1. Classification (GTDB taxonomy): domain Archaea; phylum Thermoplasmatota; class E2; order JACPAO01; family JAHFTW01; genus JANQNI01. Next base: position 3,198 of record JANQNI010000090.1, read on the forward strand.
GGGCCGCGTCCTGCAACGGGCGCGGGGCCTGCGTGCCGTCGCCCTCCCGAGCGTCGCCTACCCGCAACACAAGCGCTTCCGCACCGGCATGACGCTGGCGATGTTCAGCCTCGTCATCCTCAGCATTGGCTTCTTCAGCATCTTCGGCTCCCTGTTCCAGGTCGACCCGGCCCGCCACACGGGAGGGTTCGACGTCGAGGCCACCGCCACGCTGCGCGTCGAGAGCCTGGATGCGTACGACCGCGGCCTCGTCGACGATTCCCTGGTGCGCTCCCAGCACGAACTCCTCGACCACAGCACCTTCGACCTCGATTTCATCACCGTCGACGGCGAACGGACGGGACAGTTCGGGCCGCCCATGCACCACGTCTACGGCATCGACCGCGCCTTCCTGGAATCCCAGGAATTCCGCCTCCTGTGGACCCTCGACGACCTGGGTGATCAGGAGACGTATGAACGGCTGTTCACGGAGCCGGGCACCATCATCGTCAGCTACCCCTACAGCACCAACGAGCAGGGTCAGGACCTCGCCCACGAGGTCGGGGAGACCCTGCGGATGCACTTCGGCGACGAGACCCGCGAATACACCATCATCGGCATCCAGGAGCAGTTCCACTTCCGCGGCGTCTGGCTCCCGAGCGAGGAGGTGGATGGGCTGTTCCCGCAGGCCGACCGCCTGTACCTCTGGGACCTACAGCCCGGGGCCGACGCCGGGGCCGTCGCCAAGGACCTGGAGCGCACCCACCGCGACGTGGGCCTGGACGCCGAACCCAGCCAGGAACTCGTCGCCGAGGAGCAGGAGACCTTCAACCAGATCCTCACCGCGATGAAGCTGTTCTTGGGCCTCGGCCTGGTCGTCGGCGTCCTGAGCCTCGGCATCGTCACGAGCCGCGCCGTCCTGGAGCGCCGGCAGGAGATCGGCATGCTGCGCGCCATGGGCTTCACGCGGCGCCAAGTCCGGAGGGTGTTCTTCCTGGAAGTGACCTTCATCGTCGTCCTGGGCGCCCTCATCGGCATCGCCACCAGCATCATCGTCACCTACGGACTGTGGTTCGCCTTCATCCGCGAGTTGCAGTACCCCTACGCCGTGCCCTGGTCGGAGATCGGGTGGCTGCTCGCCGTGGCGTACGCAGTGGCGCTGGTGGCCACGGCCGCGCCCATCCTGCGTGCGGCGCGGGTGGCACCGGCGGAGGCGCTGCGCTACGTCGAGTAGGCAGGTTCCACCACCTCCACCGTCCAGCTCCTGCCACAGGCTGAACACGATGCGAACCAAACGCCGGCAGCGCCCTCGTCCGGTTCCTCCACACACGTCCAGTCCCGGATGCATGCGCCACAGGTGGCGCGGCACCGTACCTCGAAGTCGGCGGACACGGGCCCCCATACGCCGCCAACGGTTTTCCAGCCAGGACGGGGTTCGAAGAACCCACTTGCTTCCAGCGCTCCGACTATGTGGGTCCGCTTCCTGGCCCCGACGTGGCTTGGCGCGATGACCTGACCTCCACCGTTCCAAGGAAGGAGATTCCTGCGTTCCTGACGGACCTCCAGGCCCTCGTCGCGGCGCTGCGCGAGGGCAGGCCGTGGGTGCCGAGGATCACCGGTCGGCTGCGCGCCCACCCTGGACTGGTCGTGGGCTACTTGAGCCCGGGGCCCGAACGGGACCGGGTCGCCGCCGAACTCGGGGTCGCCCCCGCGTGATTGTGGCTACCCCTGGACCGGGCAACGCGTGCAGGGGGACCAGTAGGGGCTCGTGGTGTCCGGCGTCCGGTCCTCCCTGCTCTGAAACGGGATGACGTTCGTGCCCTTCTCGCGGGTCCGGAACCGGAGGTCTTCCACCGGGGCACCGCCGAGCAGGTGCTCGTCCCAGATGCGTGCGGCGTCGTCGAGGGTGAGGTGGGCGTACCAGACGCCCTCCGGGTAGACGACCATCATGGGGCCGTGGCCGCACTGCCCCAGGCAGCCGGACTTGTTGACGCGCAGGGACTCCTTCAGGCCCGCCTCGCGCAGCTTGCCCTTCAGGAAACGCTGGATCTCCACGGCGGGGCCGTCGCGGGCGCAGGCGGACTCGCTGATGCAGACGAACGCGTGCACCTCGAAGCGCCGCCCCGCTCCGTCGGGGGCGTGGGGTGCGCCGGGGGTCGGCAGCACGGACGCGGGCGCCGTGGGGGGCACGGGGGCGGTCTCGGTCACGCGCCGCCAGTCCCGACCGCGCGCTTAAGGCCGGCGCCCGGGGTCGCCACGCGTGGCCCTGCCCTCCGGCATCGACTGGCTCATCTTCCTCGGCTCCACCGCCTTCTCCGTGGCGCTGGTGCCCCAGCTGGTGCGCACGCTGCGCCTGGGGCGGGCGGACGACTTCAGCATCCCCTTCGTCCTCCTGGTCGTCGGCGCCAGCATCGTGACGCTCACCTACTGGCTCATCCGGGGCGAGCCGTGGCAGGTCTACTTCGGCTTCATCGCCAACATCCTGGTCTGGGGCGTCGTCCTGTGGTACCGTTTCTTCCCCCGCCCCGGCAGCCTGGGCCACGAGCACGACGCCCCGCGCCGGCCGCATCGACAACCGTGAAGTAGCTGCCACCGGTCCCCGCCGCCATGCAGGGAGAGACCCTCGACTTCTCGTTCGTGGACCAGGACGGCAACGCGGTCACCGCCGCCGACCTCAAGGGCACGCCCTACGTCCTCTACTTCTACCCCAAGGACGACACCCCCGGCTGCACCAAGGAGGCGTGCGGCATCCGCGACGCCTGGGCCGACTTCGGCGGCGCCGGCCTGAAGGTCTTCGGCGTCAGCAAGGACGACGCCGAGAGCCACCAGAAGTTCATCGCCAAGTTCGACCTGCCCTTCCCCCTCCTGACGGCCACCGAGGAGCAGCTGGAGGCGCTGGGCGTCTGGAAGGAGAAGAACATGTACGGCAAGAAGTTCTGGGGCATCAACCGCGAGACCTTCCTCGTCGGCGCCGACGGCACCGTCCTGAAGCACTACAAGCGCGTCAAGCCCGACGAGCACGCCCGCCAGCTGCTCGACGACTTCGCCGCCCTCGCCCCCGCGTGAGCACCATGGAACCCCACGTCGTCCGCCTCCCGGAGCGCCGCTTCTGCGTCCGCCGCCACCTCGGCCCCGCCGCGTTGGTGGACCACACGCGCCGCGCCATGTACCAGCACATGATCAGCCACGAACTCGTCGGCGGCCCGAGCGCCCTGCGTCTCCTGGGGCCCGACGAGCGCACGGAGCCGGAACACACGTACGACGTGCTCATCGGCGCCACGTGCAACTTCGACGGCGACGACGTCGTGCGCGTCGAGGTGCTGCCCGAGGGCGACTACGCCGTCCTGGACTACGAGGGCCCCGAGGACGGCGTGGACGCCGCCGTGGAGCGGCTGCGCGCCTGGGTCGATGCCAGCGACCGCGACGCCGCCGGTGCCCCCATCCAGGTCCACATCATGGACGCCATCGACGGGGTCCTGGAGCAACAACTCCAGGTGCCCCTCGCGCCGGCCTGAGGCGCCGCCGTCCCCGACCCGCCCCCTTAAACGGCACGTCTCGAATCGTTGCTTCGTGCTCAAGCCGGGCGACGCCGCACCCGACTTCGTCCTCAAGGACACCGACGGCCACGACGTTCGCCTGAGCAGCTTCAGCGGTCGCCCCATCGTCCTCTGGTTCTACCCCAAGGACAACACGCCCGGCTGCACCCTGGAGGCCAAGGGCTTCCGCGACGCCTACGACGAACTCACCGCCTTCGACGCCGCCCTCGTCGGCGTCAGCATGGACGAGGACCACACCAGCTTCCGCGACAAGCACGACCTCCCCCTCCTGCTGCTGAGCGACCCCGACGGCCGCGTCCACGACCTCTACGACGCCTGGCGCACCACGTTGCTCGGGAAGCGCCCCGCCGCCGTGCGCCGCTGCACCTACCTCATCGACGGCGACGGCATCATCCGCAAGGCCTACCCCCGCGTCAACGTCTTCCAGCACGCCAAGCAGGTCCTGAAGGACCTCGATCGCCTCCGCGCCCAGCGGCAGTGGGGGCGCAACGCGGAGCCGCGACTGAAGGATTTGATGCCATGAGCGCAGCGAATGGCGAGAACGCTTCGGCCGACGCTCCAGCCGTGCTTGCACGGCTGGAGGCGCGACTGAAGGACCTCATGCCGTAGGATTCCCATGCCCGTCGAAACCCCCAAACCCCCCTCCCCCGTGGTGCCCGCCGTGCAGGAAGCGGACTCGGAGCGCCCCGCGCGCATGGACGGCGAGATCGCCG
>JANQNI010000095.1 GCA_028289805.1 Thermoplasmatota archaeon
GAGGGCGTAGTTGCCGGCGCGCTGGGCGCCGATGGTGGTGACGGTCTCCTCCGAGAGCGCCTTGCCGCACAGGCTGCCGGCGCCGTGGGCGGGGTAGACCCGCGTCTCGTCGGGCAGCGCCATCAGCTTCTGGAGGCTGCGATAGAGCTTGCCGGCCAGATCCTCCTCCGTGTGGCCGACGCTGGCCAGCAGGTCGGGGCGGCCCACGTCGCCGTTGAACAGGGTGTCGCCGGTCAGGACGGCGTGGGGGGTGCGGCCGCTGGGGTCGGCTCGCTTGTCGTAGACGACGAGGTTGACCATCTCCGGCGTGTGGCCGGGCGTCTCCAGCACCTCCACGCGCACGGTGGGCCAGTCCCACGCGTCCCCCTCCCGGAGCGGGACGTGCTCGTACTCGGTCTCGGCGCCGGGGCCCAGCCGGATGGCGGCGCCGGTGCGGTGCTGCAACTCCAGGTGGCCGGCGACGAAGTCGGCGTGGAAGTGCGTCAGCACCACGTCCGTGATGCGCACCCCCATCGCCTCGGCGTCGCGCACGTACTGGTCCACGTCGCGCTGCGGGTCCACCACGATGGCGGTCCCGTTCTCTCGGTCGGCCAGCAGGTACGAGGCGTGCGCGAGGCAGCCGAGGTAGTACTGCTTGAGTTCCACGACCTGCATGGCCCCGAGGCACTACTTAAGCATGGAAAGTCCCAAGATCTCCCGGACCCCTCCGGGAATGTACGGATGTGTGCAACAACAAGGGCCATATAGCACCCCTTGTCAGGAGGGTCCGTGGACGCCACCCTCCTGGTCTCCGCCGCCCTGAGCGGGCTGGCGGTCGTCCTCGTCACCTACCTCGCCGGCCGGCTCGGCGGCACCGTCGGCGGCCTGCTGGCCACCGCCCCCGTCACCACCACGGCGGCCCTGCTCTACTACGGCCTCGACGCCGGCAACGGCGCCGCCGCCCACGCCGCCCTCCAGGGCGGCCGCGCCCTCACCGCCGCCCTCTGGGCCATGCCCGCCTACTTCCACATCCTGCGCGTCAGCCGCGGCGGTGCCCTCCCGGTTCGCCTCGCCCTCGCCGTCACCGCCTTCCTCGCCGTCTTCACCGGCGGCACCCTCGCCCTCTCCCAGATCCCCCTGCCCGACCTGGCGTGGCTCCTGGTCGCCCTCGCCACCGCCGCCTTCCTGGGCCTCACCTTCCTCCCCCTGCGCATCGACGCCGCCCGCGCCCGCAGCGCCAAGACCGGCATGCGCTGGTACGAGGTGCCCCTGCGCTTCCTCGCCGGCGCCGCCGTCGTGCTCCTGGTTGGCGGCCGGCGCGCCTCCAGCCCCCTGCTCGCCGCCGCCTGGACCGTCTTCCCCGGCACCTTCGTCGTCACGCTGCTGGTCATGGGCGTCGAACGCGGCGCCGCCTGGAGCGCCCGCGCCGCCCAGGGCGGCGTGCTCGGCGTCCCGCCCCTGGCCGCCTACCTCCTGACCCTGTACCTGCTGCTGCCCCTCAGCGACCACGCAGCCTGGCCCTGGCTCGCCCAGGTCCCCGCCTGGCTCGCCTACTTCGCCGCACTGGTGCCCCTCTGGCGCTGGCGCCAGGGCAGCCTCGCCCGCGCCGCCGCCCCCCACCCCGGCGCGCCCGCGAAGGCACACTTTTGAGCAACGGGCCGACTCACGGGACGTGGTGGAGCCCAAGCTCATGACGTGGACCGACGCAGCAGCCCTCGACGACCTGCCCAAGGCACGCCCCACCGTCGTCCGCGTCGGCACCACCCACGTCCTCCTCGTCCGGCGGGGGGGCGCCGTCCACGCCACCGAACCCCTGTGCCCCCACAAGTTCGCCGCCCTCGAGGAGGGCACCGTCGAGGACGGCTGCCTGCGCTGCCCCGTCCACGACGCCGCCTTCCACCTCGACACCGGCGAACCCCGCGACGGCGACGCCTGGGCCGGCCGGCTGCAGACCTACCCCGTGCGCGTCGAGGCCGGCCGCGTCCACGTCGCCCTGTAGGCCCGACCCCGCCGGACCGCAGCGCCCAAGACCACCACGCCACTGGCCGCACCGTGGACTGGACCGCCCTGCGCGACGACTACCCGACCCTCGAACGGGTCAACTACCTCAACAGTTGCAGCCTCGGCGCCCTGTCCAAGCACTGCCGCGCCGCCCACGACCAATTCTTCGAGCAGTGGACCGACCTGGGCGCCAGCGCCTGGTACGAGGTCTGGCTGGAAGAGATCCGCACCTGGCGCCGCGCCGTCGCCCGACTCCTGGGCGCCCGCGAACAGGAGATCGCCTGGACCTACAGCGTCGCCGCCAGCCTCGGCAGCCTCGTCAGCGCCCTCGACCGCCAGAACCAGACCGGCCAGGGCCGCTTCGCCGGCC
>JANQNI010000105.1 GCA_028289805.1 Thermoplasmatota archaeon
GGACGTGCCCGGCCGAGCCGGGAGTGTCGGCGACGCGGACGGCGCAGTGGGCCCCGAGCCCCAGGGCAAGTCCTAAACCCCCCCGCCGCCGTGGCTCGACTGGTCGGTCATGGACATCGGTGCGTCCGTCCAGCGTGCTCTCTCTCGCGTGATGCGTGGTTCCGCCCGGCGGGCGCCGCTCGTCTTGGGCGTCGTGGCCCTCGTGACGGCGGCGAGCATCGGCGTGTTGTTGACGGTGGAGCCGAACGTGGAGACGGACATCCAGTCCGGCTACTTCGCCACGTACGACGAGCAGGCCAACGCGTTCCGGGACCTGCGGCGCGATGTGGCGGGCGTCAACAGCGAGATCGTCTACTTCGAGTTGCGCGAGGACGCGCGGGCGCAGGACGCCGACGGGCAACCCGGCGCGACGGTGCCCGTGACCAACGTCACGAGCATGGAGGCGCTGCGGGCCCAGGACGAGTTGTTCGCCTTCGTCAAGGCGGAGTTCGAGCACCGCACGGGCGTGGACAAGGTCGTCTCCCACACGAGCCTCGTCTACTTCGAGAAGCTCATCTATGCGCAGTTCCCCAACGGTTGCTTCTGCCTGGCGCCGACGGAGGGGGAGCACGACGTGTCCCAGCAACTGCTGGACGCCGCCGACTCCACGGGGGCCATCGCCCTGTACCGGTCCGACGACTACCGCTCGGCGGTGATGTTCGTCATCTACGAGCCGGACACGAGCGTCCTGTCGAAGAAGGAGACGGGCGGACTCATCAACGAGATCGTGGCCGACTACCGTGAGCTGGAGGTGGGCGAGGCGGGCCCGGCGGGGGTGACGAAGACCTACGACCTGTGGGAGGAGGAGTACTTCGACTCGTGGGGCGTCCAGTCGTGGATTTACCGCATCGACGAGCAGGTGGAGAAGGAGAGCCAGATCTTCATCGCGGCCGTCTTCGCGTTCCTGGTCGTCACGCTCCTGTTCCTGTTTCGCAACGTCAAGCGCGCCCTCATCGGCGTCTCGACGGTGGGCATCATCCTGCTGTGGACGCTGGCGGGGATGACCCTGGGCGGGGTCAGCATCGGCTTCGTCTCCATGGCCATGTTCCCGCTGCTGCTGGGCGTGGGCGTGGACTACGTCATCCACATCATCAACGAGTTCGGCACCGAACGGGCCCACGTGGGCACCAGCGACGAGGCGTTCGACCTCATCGGCCGGCGCGGCGCCGTGGCCCTGCTCATCTCGACCCTCACGACCGTCAGCGGCTTCGTGGTGATGACCACCAGCACGAGCCCGATGATCGTCGAGATCGGCACCGCCACCATCCTCGGCATCCTCAGCGTCTTCCTGCTGAGCATCACCTTCCTCCCCGCCATGCTGCACCTGAGCGTGCGCAACGAGGCGAAGGAGGTCTTCCGGCCCAGCGCCGCCGTCGGGGCGGTGGCGCGGTGGGCGGGCACGCACAAGGCGGCCGTCGTGACGGTGCTGCTGGTGGGCACCGTGACCCTGGGCTCGTTCATCCCCAAGACCGAGTACGTCGTGGGGACGGTGGAGGTCAACCTGCCCCAGAAGGAACTGTGGACCCACGAGGAGGACCGCGCCCACATGCTCGACATGTACGAGCGGTTCCAGCAGACCATCAAGGCGACGGGGCAGGAGACCGTCATCACCCAGGCCGTCGACGACTGCGCCGGGCCCCGGCCGAGCCGCCCCTGCGGACTGGCCACCAAGGCCGCCGTGGACGACATGATCGCCGTGCACAAGGCGATGGCCGGCAACGAGTTCGTGCAGGCCTCCGGCGGCGCCGTCAACTCGGTGCCGTTCATCCTCAACCTCCACGCCCTGCTGCGCGACGGCCTCCAGTCGGCCGCCCCCGGCGTCGCCGACAGCATCGTGCGCGGCGGCGCCTTCGTCCCCTGCGACGACCCGCCGCAGGAGCTGGGCCCCCTGGCCGAGCAACTGCCCCGGGAGTGCTTCGAGGGCTTCGGCGACCAGCTCGGCGACCGCTACGACCCCGACTTCGAGCTCATCGAGGACTACACGGACGAGGACGTCCTGGAGGCGTACAACGACATGATCGGCCGCGACGAGTGGGCGCCGCTGCTGCGGACGTTCATGGACGAGTCGTACAACATCGCGTGGGCGCTGACGTTCGTTGCCATCCCCATCGACCAGGAGGCCAGCCTCAAGGCCGACGCCGCGCTCTCGCAGGTCGCGAGCACCGTCGCCGACAGCGACGAGACCGACACCCACTACTTCGGCACCCTCTCGGGCATCAAGAAGTACAACGACTACACCAACTACTGGCTCACCCTCAGCACCGCCGTGTCGCTCCTGATCGTCGGCGTGCTCGTGGGGTTGTTCACCAAGAGCCCCCGCGCCGTCGCCGCCACCCTCACCCCCATGATCCTCACCTTCACCTGGTGGCTCGGGGCCCTCCCGCTCCCGCAGGTCGACATCGACCTGGCGTTCATCTTCATGATCCCCATCGCCTTCATCACCAGCCTGGGCAGCGACTACGCCGTCCACCTCACCTGGAACCTGGAGAAGCAGCGGGACCCCACGTTCGTCTTCCGCACCGTCGGCAAGGCCGTCGCCTACAGCGGCTTCACCACCGCCGTGTCCTTCTTCATCTTCACGCGCGGCGCCATCCGGGGCAGCTATGAGATGTTCGAGGCCGCCGTCATCGCCATCGTCCTCATGGCCACCCTGACCCTGATCACCATCCCGCTGTTCTACTTCCGCCGCGACGGCACCAGCGTCCGGAGCGACGCCGAGGACGAGAGTGACGCGTGACGGGCGCTACAGGAGAGATCGCGCGAATTGCCCAACCTGCTTAAGAGACCCGAGCGGGCTCGAAACGCGTGCGTCCGGCCATCGCCCCCATCCTCCTCTGGGCCCTCCTTGCATGCAGCACCGCGGCCACCGCCCAGGACCCCGTGCGCGACGACACCATGCTGGAGTTCATCGCCGGCGGCAGCCACCAACTCGAATACCACGTCCCGGAGGACGGCAAGGTCCACCTCCGAATCCGACTCGAGAGCGGAACCACCCTGACCGACCTCGTCATCACCGGGGTGGGAGACTGCCGTGGCAACGAGGTCGCCCGCGCTGCCACCGCCGACAACGACGACCCCGCCCCCGAACACATGGTCGACTGCGGCGACTTCCAATCCGGAACCTACACGGCGCACGTGCGCAGCGACGACGCCAACGGCATCGTGCGCGTCGACGTGCTTGGCGCCACCTTCGACGAGACCGCGGTCGCCGGCCCGCCCCCCGCCGCCACGACCCCCGAACCCCCCAGG
>JANQNI010000128.1 GCA_028289805.1 Thermoplasmatota archaeon
ACGCCCTCGTCCTGGGGCGTCAGGTCGTTGAACGCCGTCCGGTCGCGCACGCAGGCGCCCACGAAGTCCGTGAACTCCCGGCTCGTGCGGGGGCCCTCCAGTTCGGGGGCGTCGGCGAGGTAGCTGACGTAGCCGTCGCAGGCGCGCAGGAAGTCCTCGTCGATGTAGGAGTCGTACAGGCGGTCGATCATGTGCTCCCGCAGGAGCAGGTTGTCGACGGTGGGGCGCCCCTGGCCGACGGGGCCGCCGAGGCTGAGGTACAGGTCGTCGTCGATGCAGCCGCCGGTGCTGACCCAGGCGTCGACGAAGCCCGCCTCCATGAGCCGCACGAACAGGTCGCGCATGCCCGTGGACAGCAGGGTGCCGGCGGTGGCGAGGATGACCGTCGGGCGGTCGGGGTCCTCCAGGGCGCGGCGCAGGATGTCGCACACCTGCCCCAGCTGGCGCCCCTGGGCGGAGGTCCTGGCCATCTGTTCCATCAGGGCGACCACGTCCTGGGTGGGCTGGACCTGCTGCACGGGCTTGGCGAAGAAGTCGGTCTTCTGCCAGTCGAACTCGGGGTCGATGCGGGGTTCCATGGGGCACCTCCTGTTGGGCCGCCGGGCTTGCGCTGGCAGGGCCGGTGGGTGGTTCGAGGCCCGGGGGTAGATGAAGATAGCGTGCGGCGGAATCCCGCCGTGGCGAGCTGCGCCGGCCGGGGGGTCCCGGTTTCTTCCCGCCAACGCTTTTCCAACGCCCGCCCCTCGCGCGGTCATGGCCTGGAACTACACGGTTCCCGAAGACGGCGCTCCCATCACCGTGGAGTCCGACGGCACCCTCGTGGTCCCCGACAACCCCATCATCCCGTTCATCGAAGGCGACGGGACCGGCCCCGACATCTGGCACGCCAGCAAGCGGGTGCTGGACGCCGCCGTCGAGAAGGCCTACGGGGGCGAGCGCCGCATCGCCTGGATGGAGGTGCTGGCCGGCGAGAAGGCCTTCCACGAGACCGGCGAGTGGCTCCCCGAGGCGACCCTGGAGGGCATCCGGTCGTACAAGGTGGCCATCAAGGGTCCCCTGACGACCCCCGTGGGCGGCGGCATCCGCAGCCTCAACGTCGCCCTGCGCCAGATCCTGGACCTGTACGTCTGCCTGCGCCCCGTGAAGTACTACGCGGGCGTCCCCTCCCCCGTCGTGGGCCCCGAGCGCCACGACTGGGTCATCTTCCGCGAGAACTCGGAGGACATCTACGCCGGCGTCGAGTTCGAGGCGGGCAGCCCCGAGCAGAAGAAGCTCCTGACGTTCCTGCAGGAGGAGATGGGCGTGACGAAGATCCGCTTCCCCGAGACCAGCGGCCTCGGCGTCAAGCCCGTGTCCGAGGAGGGCACGAAGCGCCTCGTGCGCGCCGCGCTGCAGTACGCCGTCGACCACGACCGCGACAGCGTCACCCTCGTCCACAAGGGCAACATCATGAAGTTCACCGAGGGCGCCTTCCGCGACTGGGGCTACGAGCTGGCCAGGGAGGAGTTCGGCGCCAAGGAACTCGACGGCGGCCCCTGGTGCACCTTCCAGAACCCCAAGACGGGCAAGACCATCACGGTCAAGGACGTCATCGCCGACGCCATGCTCCAGCAGATCCTGACCCGACCCAGCGAGTACGGCGTCGTCGCCACCATGAACCTCAACGGCGACTATCTGTCCGACGCGCTGGCGGCCTGCGTCGGCGGCATCGGCATCGCGCCCGGCGCCAACATCAACTACGTCACCGGCCACGCCATCTTCGAGGCCACCCACGGCACCGCGCCCAAGTACGCCGGCCAGGACAAGGTCAACCCCGGCAGCGTCATCCTCAGCGGCGTCATGATGCTCCAGCACATGGGCTGGCACGAGGCGGCCGAACTGGTCCAGCAGGGCCTGGCCGCCGCCATCACCCACAAGACGGTGACCTACGACTTCGAGCGCATGATGGACGGCGCCACGCTGCTGAAGTGCAGCGAGTTCGGCGAGGCCATCGTCGAGAACATGGCCGCCAAGGCCGTCGAGGCGTAGGCCGTGGAGCCGGGCGGGGCGGGCCCTCATGGAGCGTCCATGACGCGGGCTTCGACCCTCCCGGCGTGCCTGCTCGTCGCGTCCTTCGTGGCGGTCGCCCTCGCCGGCTGCGCGGTGCCTTCGGCCCCGTCCAACGTCGAGGGCCGCCACCTCCTCGTCCTCGCGGCGCCGTCGGTCTGGAACGACTACTACGCCGACGACTTCGACGCCCTCCTGGACTACCAGGTGGGCTTCGTCCACGCCGCCCTGGGCCGGGACAACGTGGTGCTGGTGGCCGACGCAGACACCCTGCCGTACCTGGAGGGCCGTGTCCCGGACGACGTGCTGCTGGAGGGCCGCCTGGACGACGTGTGGATCCGCGACTTCGGCGCCCCCGTGCCCCACCCCCCGACCAAGTTCGTCTTCGCGCCCCAGTACCTGGATGCGGGGCTGAGCCGGGACATCGACGACGCGTTCCACGACCTGCTGGCCGACGTCGGGGTCGCCCTGCCCGAGTCCCCCCTGGTCCTGGACGGCGGCAACGTCGTGGACAACGGCGCCGGGTGGATCGTCACCACCACGCGCGTCCTCGACGACAACCCGGGCTGGACCCGCGCCGAGGTGGAGACCGAACTGGAGCGGGCCCTGGGTGCCGAGGCGGTCGCGTTCCTGCCCGAGGTGGAGGGCGACACCACCGGCCACAGCGACGGCATGGTGATGTGGGCCACGCCCGACCACGTCCTCGTCGCCGAGCACGAGGAACCCCTGCACAGCGAGGTCCGGGCGGGACTGGGGCGCGCCTTCCCCGGCGTCCGCGTCACGGACCTGCCCACGGACTACTCCCTGTCGGTCTGGAAGGACTTCCCCACCGCCTGCGGCCTCTACGTCAACAGCGTCCAGGCCCCCGGGCGCGTCTACGTGCCGACCTTCGGCCTGGACGCCGACGCCGAGGCACTGGAGGCCGTGCGCGCCGCCACGGACCGCGAGGTCGTCCCCGTGGACGCCTCCGGCGTGTGCCACATGGGCGGCTCCGTGCGGTGCCTCGCCTGGCAGGTGGAGGGGGAGGCGGCCGACCGCATCGTCCGGGCGGCGCGCCGCGGGTGAACCGCGACCCCGCCCCTCAGGCCGGCAGCGCCGCCAGCAACCGTCCGGCGGCCGCGCAGCCGCGCAGGTCGTAGGCGCCCTGGAACCCCAGCCACGCGGCGCGGGCCTGCTGCCTCGCGCGCTCGGTGGCCTTGCCCG
>JANQNI010000161.1 GCA_028289805.1 Thermoplasmatota archaeon
TCGCCCTCCTCTCCGCCGCCGAGGCGCAGGTCCGGTCCGCCGTCGTGTTGCAGACCGGCACCGGCCTGGAAGTCCCCGACGCCGTGCTGGATGCCGCCGAGCAGGGCGCCGCCCGCGCCATCACCCGCGCCCGCACCGCCGGCGCCGAGCCGGTGCTGCCCGTCAGCCTCGCGGAACTGGCCGGCGACCAGGACAACAGCGACGCCCTGGAGAGCCTGTGGCTCGCCCGCACCCTCGCCCTGCTCGTCACCGCCGAGCCGACCGCCCCGCAGGCGACCGTGGTCGGCCTCGACCGCGACCCCACCCTGCGGTGGATGGTCGCCGCCCTCGCCCTGGGCGTCCTGCTGGGCGCCGGCGTGGTCGGGAGCGCCTGGGCGGGCGCCGCGGCCATGCGCAAGCCCCCGCCGCCCACCCCGGCCGCCGCGCCGCGCACGCCCCCCACCGAGCCGGAGACGGACGAAGCGGGACCCGCCTTCCGCGTCGCCCCGCCGCGCCGCGTCGCGTACGCCTGGGACGACGAGGCCCCGGCCCGCCCCGACGCGGACGACGAGCCGGGCAGGCCCGACGGAGACGACGACAAGGCGATGTAGGGCGCACCGGCTGGCCCGACGTGGACCCCGGCACCGCCCTCCTCCTGGCGCTCGCCGGGCTCCTGGCCGGCTTCATCGACAGCATCGTCGGGGGCGGCGGCGTCATCACCCTCCCCGCCCTGCTCGCCGCCGGCGTTCCGCCCCATCTCGCCCTGGGCACCAACAAGGTCGCCGGCACCGCCGCCAGCAGCACCGCGGCCCTCCAGTACGCCCGCGCCGGCCTCCTCAAGCCCCGCCTCGCGTGGTCCGCCTTCCCGGTGGCCGTCCTCGCCGCCGTGCTGGGCGCCGTCACCGTGCTGCAGGTGGACGAACGCGTCGTGGTGGGCCTCGTGGCCGTCGTGATGGTCGCCCTCGTCGGCTACGTCCTGCTGCGCCCCCGCTTCGGCGTCGAGGACCGGTTTCGCGGCCTCACCGCCGGCAGCCTCGCCGCCACCGCCCTGCTCGCCCTCGGCGTCGGCTTCTACGACGGGTTCCTGGGCCCCGGCACCGGCAACTTCCTCCTCTTCGGCCTCGTCGCCATCCACGGCTTCTCGTTCCTGGACGCCGCCGCCCACGGCCGGCTGCTCAACTTCGGCTCCAACGTCGGCGCCCTCGCCTTCTTCGCCCTCACCGACAACGTCTCCTGGGGCCTCGGGCTGCTGCTCGGCGCCGCCACCATGACCGGGGCCTACGTCGGCAGCCGCGCCGGCATCAAGCACGGCGCGCGGTGGATCCGCCCCCTCTTCGTCACCGTCGCCGCCGTGCTGCTGGTGCGGCTCCTGTGGGGCCTCCGGGGGGTCGCTGCGTGAGCGGGGGCCGCGTCCGCATCGGCCTCGGCGCCTGGAACAACCGCCACTTCGGCCACGCCCTCTACCCCCTCGGCACCCGCCACGCCGAGTGGCTGCCCCGCTACGCGCGACTGCTCGACTGCGCCGAGGCCGACGTGCTCTACCACCGCGCCCCCGAACCAGAAGAACTCGCCGGATGGGCCGCGGCGGTGCCGGAGAACTTCCGCTTCGTCCCCAAGATGCACAAGCGCGTCGCGCAGGGACCCTGGGACGAGGAAGCCCTCGCCGCGGCGCGGGCGTTCGTCCAGGAGATGGAGGCGCTGGGCGACCGACGCGGACCCACCCTGCTCCAGTTCCCCGCCGCCTTCGAGCACGACCCCGACGCCGCCGACTGGCTGGAGCGGTTGCTGCGCGTCGTGCCCCGCCCCGTGGTGGAGTTCCGACATGAATCCTGGTTCATGGACGAGCACGGCGTGGAGGCCCTGCTGCGCGACCGCGACGCCGGCCTCGTCTGGAGCACCTGGCCCAAAGCCCCCGCGCCCCCCTGGCGCACCGCCCGCACCGGCTTCGTCCGCTTCGTCGGTACCCTCGGCAAGCGACGCGGACGCTGGGTCACGCAACGAGACGGCACCGACGAGTTGCTGCGCGTCCGGGAAGCACTGCTCGCGGCCCAAGCCGACGGCGCCTTCGACGAGACCTACGTCGTCGTCACCAACCGCTTCGAGGGCAACGCCGTCGACAGCCTGCCCACCGTGGCCGCCGCCGTGGGCCGCCTCGACGTGGCCGAAGGCTGCCGCAGGCCGCCGGGGACGCCGTTGCTGGTGGCGGCCGTCGACAGCTGAACGCATCGGGCCCGTCAGGGGGCGCAACGTCCGGGAACGAACAGGTCGTCACGGGGCGACATCACCGCCCGATGGAACGTGTTCAGGTACTCGCCCGACGCTTCGATGCCATCGCGCCACTCGGGACCGAGGTTGACCAGGGCCACGTGGAGCGCCGGGTCGACGCCCGTGTACCCCACCTCCAGGACCGCCACGCCGGCGTGGCGGGCGGGACCCATGATGGCCGTCGGCCACACACCCCAACCCGTCTCGTCCCGCTCCATGGTGCGGGGCTCCGCCTCGAACTGGGAGGGAGGCTGGAAGCGGTAGGTCAGCGACGCCGCGCCGCATTGGCTGTCGCGCGCCAGGAGGGCGAGGAACTCGTCGCCCTCTTCGGCGTCCATCTGTAGGGTGCGGACCACGCCGTCGGCCCGGATCGCCTCCGAGCGAACCTCGAACGTGGCGTCCTCCAGGGTCGGCGACCAGGCCCGCACGCCGTCGCCGGGCCACTGGTGCAGGACCTGGACCCGGGTCGGATGCTCGGCGAAGACGAACAGGGTCGCGAACGCGTCCGATGCCCAGCCGACATCGTCCACGATGTAGACTTCCTGGTCGCTTCGGTGGATGGTCGTGCCCCAATGCGGCATCTCATGGATGTTCGACGGAACGTCCTGGACCTCCGTGTGGGTCACGTAGACGAACCCGTCCTCGCCCAGCGGGGCGGTCCGCACGCCGAAGAAGGTCATGTTGAACGCGCCGGAGACGACGGGCTGGCGGAACCAGGCCATGCCGTGGACCACCTCGTCCACGACCCATGATCCTTCCATGGCCGCAGGGGTGTCCGCGTCCAACGGGTCCCGGTCGGGCCTCGGGAGGGTCCACTCCGGCTCCCCGGCAGGAGCCTCCGCCTGGAGGCACCCGGCCAACAGGGGGAAGAAGAGGAGTAGGAACACGGACCGCATGCGAATACGTCTCGCTGATGACGTCCATGTTGCCGAGGGTCGGATCGCTTGCCCATTCACAAGACCGACCCCAACCATGAAGACGTTGATCGAACCCTGAACATCATTGGCATTGCCCAAGGCACGCCCAGGGTGCATAATGGGTTGCCGCCCCGACCGCACGGAGGATACCGTATCGCCCACGTCGCCGCACCGCGGCCCACCTCGTCAGGAAAGGATTCCAACCAGGAAACCAACCGGCAGCGAAGCCGACCCACCCCGCCCATTCGACACCGATGGGGCCAAGTGCGGCCGCGGCGGTTCCCCCGCATGCACGTCTCGGCGTTCTTCTACGGCTCGTACATGGATCCGGAGGTCCTGCGGAAGTTCGGTGCCGACCCCGGCGTCGGTGTCGCGGCGCGGCTGGCGGGCCACCGGTTGGCCTTCACGCCGCACGCGAACCTGTTGCCCGCCAGTGACGGCGGGGTGCATGGGTTCGTCTACGAGTTGACCCACGACGAACTGGACCGCCTGTACGGCCCCAACGGGTTCGTCACGACGTACCGGCCCGTTCCGGTGGTGGTGGAGACGGACGCGGGGTCGCGCACGGCGATGACGTTCGTGGAGGAGGCTCCGGAGGCTGCGCCCGACGCCGGCTACCTGGAGGCGTTCCTGGCGATCTGCCGCCGCCTCGGGCTGCCGCAGGACCACGTCGCGGCCGTGGAGCGCGCTGCGGGCGTGGCCGCCCCCGCGTAGGCGGGGCGGACCGGACCTCGCCGGGTGCTACGGGTCGCCCCAGTGCCCCTCGTACCCGCCCAGGTACTCCACCACCGTCGCCATCGGGTCGGCGTTGAGGTGGCAGTGGCGGGCGCGGCCCCGCTTCTCCGTGACCACCAGCCCGGCTTGCTCCAGCACGCGCAGGTGCTTCTGCACGGCGGGCAGGCTCATGGGCAGGGGCTCGGCCAGTTCCGAGACGGTGTGGTCCCCGTGGCGCAGGTGCTCCAGGAGGCGTCGCCGTGTCGGGTCCGACAGGGCCTGGAAGCAGCGGTCCAGGCCGAGGGCGCCGGACGGCCGCGCGGTCGTGGCGCTCACCTGCGTCCACCCCGAGGGAGGTCGGTCGGAGGTCTGGCGGGGCGCGTCTCCGGCAAGCCGGTGCGCAGGATGGGGCGCAGGCCGGGCGAGGGAGAAATCATGGATGGGCGCATGAGCGAGTATACCACATGGTCCACGAATCCCTTCCGCAAGGATCCCAAAGTATCCAAAATTCGTGCCAACAGACAATGGCCCGAAAACATCGCATCCGCTGGCCGCGATGCAAGATGACTTGAAGCCCCACGCCGACTTGCGCCTATGCCCGCAACCGTCCTGCGGCCTGGACACGACGCGGAACTGGACCGCATCCCCACCCGCGTCCTGGCCGACGACAGCGTGCGTGAGGAGACGCGGCGGCTGAAGAAACAGTTGAGCCGCCTCCAGGAGCGCCTGTACGCGGAGGGCCGCCAGCGGCTGCTCGTCGTCTTGCAGGCGATGGACACGGGCGGCAAGGACACCGTCATCCGCAAGGTGTTCCGGGACTGCAACGTGCAGGGCGTCCGCGTCCACCGCTTCGAGGCCCCCAACCAGCGCGAACTGGGCCGCGATTTCCTCTGGCGCGCCCACATCGTCGTCCCGCCCGACGGCCACATCGCCGTCTGGAACCGCAGCCACTACGGCGGCGTCCTGGAGGAGCGCGTCAAGGGCATCGTCCCCGAGTCGGTCTGGCGCCTCCGCTACCGGCAGATCAACGACTTCGAGCGCCTGCTGACCGAGTCCGGCACGCGCATCCTGAAGTTCTTCCTCCACATCAGCAAGGACGAGCAGCGCCGGCGCCTCCAGCGACGACTCGACAACCCCGACAAGCGGTGGAAGTTCAGCCCCGACGACCTCACGCAGCGCGCCCACTGGGACGACTACCAGGCCGCCTACGAGGAGGCGTTGCGCGAGACGACGACCGAGTGGGCGCCGTGGACGGTCGTGCCCGCCGACGACAAGCGCTCCCGGGACCACGTCATCGCGGGCGCCCTCGTGCGGGCGCTGGAGGAGATGGACCCCCAGTACCCGACGGTGGAGGGACTGCCGGACACCATCAACGGACAGGACGTCCTCGAGTAAGGGAAAGAGGAACCGCCGGGGCTCAGCAGTAGGGGCCGTCGCGGATGCAGTCGATGTGGTCCGTGATCAGCGCGAGGGGGTCCTTGGTGGCCTCCACGCCGGTGGCCATCGTCAGGAGGGCGAGCAGGAGCAGGCCGATGCGGAGCGTCAGGGCACGCATGCCCGGCACCCCGTGGTGGCGTGCAAGAACCCTGCGGGGGGGTTCCCATCCATCCAACGCGGATGCGGCGCTCCCGCCGCGGCCACCCCGGTCGACCAGCGGCCGACTGTGCGCTTCCGTCCAAGCACCTTGAAGACGCCGCGCCCACTGCCGGAGCCCGTGCCCCGCAGCCTCGACCCCGTGCCCATGAGCCAGAGCGCCACCACCATGAGCCGCCTCATGCAGCCCGACGAGGCCAACGTGTACGGCAACGTCCACGGCGGCGCCATCCTGAAGTACATCGACGAGGCCGCCGCCGTCGCCGCATGGCGCCACGCCCGCGTGCCCAAGGTCGTCACCGCCTCCTTCGAGCGCATGTCGTTCAAGGAACCGGTCTTCGTGGGCGACATCCTGCACTGCCACGCCACCGTGCGCCACACGGGCCGCACCAGCATGGTCATCGGCGTGCGCGTGGAGGGCGAGGACCCATCCACAGGCGACGTGCGCCACGTGGCCAGCGCTCACGTCACGTTCGTGGGGCTGGACAAGACCGGCAAGCCCACCGAGGTGCCGGAGGTGCGGGCCGAGACGGAGGAGGAGCAGGAGAAGATGGAGCGCGCGCAGCGCATCCACGAGGCCATCAAGGCGGCGCTGCGGGGCTGAACCCGCGCCTCAGTTGGCCGCGTCCTTCGTGTTCGTGGCGAAGTGCCAGGTGGCGGCGCCGTCGCTGGTGCGCTGCTGGCTCCTGCCGTCGTTGCTGGAGTCGCTGAAGGCGGGCGTCTGGTCGACGAGGGTGCCCTGGTCGTCCTTCAGGGTCAGCCACTCGCCCGAGTTGTCGAGCCAGTAGCCGCTCTTCGTGACGATCAGGTAGCCGCCGGCGGGGACGGTGCCGCTGAGGGTGACCGTGGCGGGGGTGCCGTGGTTGGCCTTCAGCTCCCAGCCGGTGACGTCCACGGCGCTGCTGCCGGAGTTGTAGAGTTCCACCCACTCCTTGTTGCGGTCGCTGCCCTGGGGGTTCTGCTCGAACTCGTTGATGTAGACCTGGCCGCCCCCGCCGGTGCTGACGGTAACGTCGTGGCTGACGGAGCCCTGGGCGGAGCCGTCGTCGGTGACGGTCAGCTGGACGCTGTAGGTGCCGGCGCCGCTGAAGGTGTGCTGGGGGTGCTGGGCGGTGCTGGTGCCGGCGCCGCCGAAGTCCCAGGACCAGGACTGGATGGTCCCGTCCGAGTTGCTGGACTGGTCGGTGAAGTCGCACGCCAGGTCCGTGCAGCTCCAGGTGAACGCCGCCGTCGGGGGGCTGTTGCTGGGCGCGCCGCCCTCGCCGATGCCGGTGATCTTGGCAACGCCCTTGCCGCCGCAGGCGTAGCTGCTTGGGGTCATGCTGACCATCATCACGGCGCCGCCGGCGTAGCCGAGGCGGTTGCCGTTGAAGTTGCCCACGGGGCAGGGGGTGTCGGGCAGCGTGCTCCAGGTGTCCGTGGCGATGTCGTACGCGTACACGTCGTAGCCGGGCGTCTCGTCGGGGGCGTTGCCGCCCAGGGCGATGATTTTGCCGGCCAGGCCGCTGTCGTGGTCGCCGGCCCACAGCAGGCTGCCGCCGTCGCCGACGCCGTCGGCTTCGGGGATGTCGGCCATGCTGCTCCAGGAGTCGGCGAAGGTGTCGTAGCGCCAGAAGTCCTGCACGGCCGGGCTGGACTCGTGGTACTCGCCGCGCAGGGCGTAGAGGTACTGGCCGCCGGCCCACTCCAGGCTGGCGCCGTCGTCGATGCCGGCGGGGGTGTTGGCCAGGGTTGTCCAGGTGTTCGTGCCGGGCGCGTACTTGGCGAAGCAGCGGTCGTGGCCGGAGCTGCCGATCATGGCGTACAGGACGCCGTCCGTGTCGCTCCAGGTGGTGGCGTCGCCCGCGCCCTGGGCGCAGGGGGTGTCGGCCTTCTGGCTCCAGGCGTCGGCGGCGAAGCTGAACTGCCAGAACGCGCGGCGGTCGCTGTCGCTGTAGCGAGCGCCGGCCAGGGCGTAGAGCCGGTCGCCGCCGTCGTGCTCCAGGGTGGCGCCGTTGCGCATGGTGCCGGAGGGCAGGCCGCTCGTGCTCATGGGGCTCCAGGCGTCGGCGACGGGGTCGTACTTCCAGAAGTCCTGGGCGCTGGAGGCGGAGTAGCCCTTGACGAGGTAGAGCGCGTCGCCGGTGCCCTCCAGGGCCTGGCCGTAGCCGCCGGATTCCGGCGTGTCGGCGAGGGCCGTCCACGTGGGGGGCGCCGCCGCGGCGGGGACGAACGTCGGCAGGGCGATCAGGAGGAGGGTCGCTGCGGCGAGGACGCCGCTTCTGCGGGAGTTCATGGTGCATCACTGGGCCGGGGCCCGAGGAGGACCGTCGCCCGCCACCCATCAAAATATTCTATTTTGAATCAAAATAGGTTCGCTGCAACATGATTTCATTGAAATTATCTATTCATATAGAATCTACCTTTGTTGTATCTGATCCCCTCGACCCTTCCAGACCTGGCCCCCCTGCCGAGCGAGCGCAGCACACCCACGGGGCACAGTCAAAGCGCCTTTTCACGGCCGAGAATAGGGATTTTTGATAAATCGCCAACATTCAGTTCTATTTTTCTGGAAAGCTCTATGTATTCAGAATAAAGTGCGAGCTTGGCCCTTTTGGGCCGGTGAACCCAATGAAGACCATCTTGTACCTCGCAGCGGCGGCCCTGCTCCTGGCCCCCGCCGCCACCGCAACCCCCGTCCTGAACGACATCGAGGCAGACATCGCCCAGAACGAGTGCGACGGCACCGTCGACGTGTTTTGCATCAACAAGACGCGATGCGTCCAGTACTACATGGGCCAGTGCATCTTCTGGGAGTGGGAGGCCTGTTACGTCTGGGTGAATGGCTTCTGCGTCTCGTTCGACTGAGGCACACCCCCATGAGAGCCCCCCTCCTCGCGGCGCTGGTGCTCCTGCCCCTGCTCGCGCCCACAAGCCTCGCCGCCGACGCCCCCGAAGCCGAAGCCCCCCTGGGACCCTGCACCGGGAGCGCCGATGTCGCGTGCACCGAATACCGCTGCCGATGGTACAACACGCAGGGACAATGCGTCAACTACGTGGTGTACTTCTGCGTCCTGTACGCGATGAACCAGTGCCTGCGCGTGACGTGAAGCGCGCACCAACTCTGCCCCCTCCCCCCATTCTCGTTGCGGCATTCCGCCCCCCCCCGGCACCCAATGGACGAAGCATAGGGGTGTCCGAAACATCCCCATACACCTTCATGGACCCCCTGTCGATGGGCGCTCGGCTGCCACGCGGCCGGTGAACCCATGAAAACCCGAACCCTGCTCCTGACCTCCGCCCTCCTGCTGACCGCCATCGCGTTCCTGCCGGGTGCATCCGCCGACCCCAACGAGTGCGACGGCACCATCGAGGAGAACTGCTGGGACAATTACCGCTGCAAGTACCGCTACAACGGCGAGTGCGTCGGCTGGACCGGTACCAAGTGCGCCTACTACGTGGCCGGAGTCTGCGTTCAGGACGTCCGCTACATCCTGGACCTGGGGGCGTAGACGACCCCGACGCCTCCCCCCTCTTCCCCCCCCCCGACGTGCAGGGCAGGCCGTCGCGGCCTTCATCAACCCCCACCACTCCCCCACCCCATGGACGAAGCCCTCGGGACCATGGCCGGCCCGGACACCCGCACCGAATCGGACTCCATGGGCGAGATGGAGGTCCCCATCGACGCCCGGTGGGCCGCCCAGACCCAGCGCGCGGTGCTCAACTTCCCCGTCAGCGGCCTGCGCATGCCCGAGAGCTTCGTGCGCAGCCTCGGCCTCGTCAAGTGGGCGTGCGCCCAGGCCAACAAAGACCTCGGCGTCCTGCCCGAGCCCATGGCCGACGCCATCGCCGAGGCCGCATTCAGCATCTACGAGGGCGAGCACCTGGAGCACTTCCCCGTCGACGTCTTCCAGACCGGCAGCGGCACGAGCAGCAACATGAACGCCAACGAGGTCGTCGCCAACCTCGCCAGCGGCATCCTGGGCGACAGCGTCCACCCCAACGACCACGTCAACAACGGCCAGAGCAGCAACGACGTCATCCCCACCACCATGCACGTCGCGGCCGCATCCGAGGTCAAGTACACGCTCGTGCCCGCCCTGGAGCACCTGGCCTCTTGCCTGCGCGCCAAGCAGCAGGAGTTCGACGACGTGGTCAAGATCGGCCGCACGCACCTCATGGACGCCGTGCCCATCCGCCTCGGCCAGGAGTTCGGCGGCTACGCTCGCCAGGTCGAACTGGGCATCGAACGCCTGGAGGCGGCCCTCGACGGCCTGCTGGAGTTGGCCCAGGGCGGCACCGCCGTCGGCACCGGCCTCAACGCCCACCCCGACTTCGGCGCCAAGGTCGCCGAGTACCTCTACCAGGCCACCAACCTCCAGTTCCGCGAGGCGGAGGACCACTTCGAGGCCCAGGGCGCCCGCGACGCCTACGTCTTCCTGGCCGGCGCCATGGACACCGTCGCCGCGAGCCTCATGAAGATCGCCAACGACGTTCGCCTCATGGGCAGCGGCCCCGCCTGCGGCCTCGGCGAACTGCAACTGCCCAGCATCCAGCCCGGCAGCAGCATCATGCCCGGCAAGGTCAACCCCGTCGTCTGCGAGGCCGTGGTGCAAGTGGGGGCGCACGTCACCGGCAACAACGTCGCCGTGCGCACCGGCGGCCAGTGGGGCCAACTCGACCTCAACGTCATGCTGCCCATGATGGCCCACAACGCCCTCGAGAGCATCCAGCTCCTGGCCGGCGCGGCGACCGTGTTCGTCGACAAGTGCCTGGCCGGCACCACCGC
>JANQNI010000206.1 GCA_028289805.1 Thermoplasmatota archaeon
GCTGGCCCGGTCCGTGGGCCTGTCCGACAGCACGTTCCACGAGCACCTGACGAAGGCGGAGCGCGCCATCATCGACACGATGGCGCGGCTGTGGAGGCAGTACCCCGCCCTGTCCCCCCACGCGGATTCGGCCCCTGCGCCCGGAGAAGGCGGATGACCACGGTCCAGGACCCCGACGGGACACCCAGACAGGTCCGGGGAAACGAGGTCGCGCCGCACCGTCTGCGCCCGTCCATGCGCCACGCGCTGGTTTGCGGAGCCTCGGCGGGCATCGGAGAGGCCACCGCCCTCCGACTCGCCCGCGAGGGCCACCGGTTGACGCTGCTGGCCCGGTCCGAGTCCGCGCTCCAGCGCGTCGCCGACGCGTGCCGCCAGGCGGGCGCCCCCGCGGCCGAGGTGCTGGTCGCCGACCTGGACGCGCTCGACGAGGCCGCATCCAGGGTCGCCGGGCATCACGAGGCGTTCCCGATCGACATCCTCGTCAACAACACGGGTGGGCCGCCGGGCGGACCGCTGCTGGAGACCCAGGAAGAAGACTTGGAGGGCGCGTTCCGGCGCCACGTGGTCGCCGCCCACCGCCTCGCCCAGATCGTCGTGCCGCACATGGCAAAAAACGGGTGGGGACGGATCGTCAACGTCACGAGCATCAGCGTCCGCCAACCGATCGTCGGGCTGGGGGTGAGCAACATCGTCCGGCACGGCATGGCGGCGTGGGCCAAGACGCTCAGCAAGGAACTCCCGCCGGGGGTCACCGTGAACACGGTCCTGCCCGGATTTATGGACACGGACCGGCTGCACGAACTCGCCGGCGGCGTGGAGCGACGCGGCGGACCCCCCGTGGACGAGACGCTGGAGGCGTGGGCCGACGGCACGCCCGAGAAGCGATTGGGCCGCCCGTCCGAGCTCGCCGCGGCGGTCGCGTGGCTCGCCCCCGACGACGCATCGTTCGTGCGGGGCGTCGCGTTGCCCGTGGACGGGGGGCGGCTCGACGCGATCTAGGCGGTCCCGCCCTCACGGCGCTCCCAGCGCGTCCGCCAGCGGGTCGTCCCATCCGACCGCTTCGGCGACGTGCTGGTAGTGCGCTCCGTCGAGCAGCATGTGCAGGGCCGTGAAGACAAGGGTGCCCCACGCGGCGCTCCAGTGCAGGAGTTGCCACGTGGTGAAGTTGGTGCGGCGGATGATGGGCACCTGGAGGGCGCCGGTGACGCCCAGGGACGCGAGCGCGAGGGTGGCGACGCCGCCCAGCAGCAGGCCGATGCTCCAGTGGTAGACGGCTTCGACGAGGAAGAGGATCGTGTGGGCGGCGGCGGCCAGGAGGACGCTGTAGCTGACGACGTTGTGGAACACGATGCGGTGTCGCGCGGATCGGAAGGCGCGGTTGAGGAGGCGCCGGGAGCGTTTGCCGAGCATCCCGCCGGTGGCGATGCTGAGCACGGTGCTGAAGGCGGCCCAGTATCCGACGGCCTCGCCCCAGCCGGCCAGGTCGATGCGTTCCGGCTCGGGTTCGGGGGCGGTGGCGTTGGGGACGACGGGGGGCGTGCCGTCGAGCACGAGGGTCTGCTGCTTGGCGAAGGGCCAGTCGTCGTAGGTGGCCGCGTTGTTGGGGTGCTCGTAGTAGGCTTCCAGTTCGGTGCGCAGGGTCAGTTCGGCGCGGGTGGGTTCGACGAGGAAGACGGTGAAGGTGGTGGTCCACTCCTGGGGGGTGTCGGGTTGCTGGCCGTCGAGGGGGGCGGCGGTGGAGGCGAAGCGGACGCGCTCCTCGGAGGTGACGTTGAACCAGGCGTCGGCGGTGACGCGGAACGTCTGCTCGACGAGGGCGCTGCGGTCCACGTCGGGGAGTTGGCCGGCGAAGGAGGGGAGGGTCAGTTCGACGTTCCAGGTGCCGGGGACGTGGTCGCCGCTCCACGCGACGGCGGTGGGGGCGCCGGCGTCGGGGCGGGGGAGGTCCTGCGCGTCGCCGCGGGGGTCGATGAGGCGCAGCAGCGGCCGGGGTGCCTCGGGACCCTCGGTGGTCTCGGGCTCGACAAGGATGCGGGCCTCGGTGGCGCCGGCGGGGAGGAAGAACGGCAGGAGCGCGGTGCGGTCCTGGTCCAGTTGCGTCGCCTCCGGGGCGGGGAGGGTGGTGGCGTTGACGCGTCCGAGCAGGGGTTCGGGGCGGGCGTCGAGGCTGAGGGCGGGGGAGGCGCGGAGGTCCAGGGACGCTTGCAGGTCGCGCAGTTCGGCGTTCCAGTCGTTGCGCACGGTGACCTGGAACGTCAGGGGTTCGTTGATGGCGACGTCGTCCGGGCCGGTGACCTCCATGGTGTACATGCTGGCCAGGCTGGGGCCGAGCCTGCCGCCGCCCACCTCGTGGCACTGGAAGCAGTTGGACGCCTCCAGTCCGGTTCCCTCGTCGGGGGGTTCCACCTCCTGCACGGTCTGGGCGGCGGCGAACGCGGCGACGACCAGCAGGAGGGCGACGGGGCGCCTCACCGCAGGACCTCCGCCCACAGGAACGCCGCGGCGATGGCGGCGAGGGTGGCCCAGGTGATGGCCGGGAGGAGGGCCCGCCAGGTCATGGGGGACCTACCTGCGCCGTGCGAGCCAGGCGGCGGCCAGCAGCGGGGCGAGGAGGGCCGCGGCGGGGGCGGGCGTGTCGCGCATCGCGTCCGGGTCGGCCTCGGTCGCCTCGGCGTCGCGGGGGGCCGTGCGGAGTTCCGGGAAGCTCAGCGGGTACGTCCACTGCACAGTGCGCCCGGCGGCCTCGGCCTCCAGGACGAGGGTGGTGTTCTCGGCCGCGGGGGCGTCGAGTTGGAAGCTCCAGGCGCGCACGCCGTCGTCGCGCAGGTCCGATTCGGCGCCGTCGACGAGGATTCGCCACGCGTCCATGTCGTAGGGGTCCGTGAAGGAGACGCGGGCGGGGAAGTCCGCCAGCTGCGTGGGCAGTCCGTCGAGGGCGGGTGCGTCGAGGGGCACCTCCTGCCACGCGGCCAGGGTGGCGGCGCTCGGCGGGACCTCCACGACGATGGCGTCGGAGGC
>JANQNI010000236.1 GCA_028289805.1 Thermoplasmatota archaeon
GGGTTCGGCCAGCAGCGCCTCGACGCGCAGGAAGATGGCGGTGCAGGCCACGTCCACGAAGCCGGCGGCCTCCAGGAGTGCCATCCACTGCTCCGGGCTCCGGCTCGGGCCCCCGTCCGGGCCCGCGTCGTCGGGACCCCACTCCGCCAGGGCGACGCGGCCGCCGGGCCGCAGCACGCGCAACGCGGCCGCCATCCAGGCGTCGTCCGCGTGGTGGGCGCCGAAGCGGCAGACCACGGCGTCCCAGGGGCCGGGGGGCGGGTCGAGCATGTCGCCCACGGCGAAGCGGGCGTCGGGGAACCGCTGCCGCGCCGCGTCCACCATGGCGGGGCTGAGGTCGATGCCCAGGGCGTCGGCGCCGCGGGCGTCGGCCGCCGCCGTCAGGTGGCCGGGTCCACAGGCCAGGTCCAGAATGCGCGTGCCGGGTCCGGCGCGCACGGCATCGAGGAGGTCCTCGGAGACGCGGCCCAGCTCCGGCTCCAGCCGGTCCACCAACTCGGCGTACCATGGGGCCATGTCGTCCCAGGATGCGTCATCGGCGTGCGCGGGGTCGTGGTCGTGCGCCGCGGCGTGGGCGTGGCTCATGCCCGGCCCCCGAAGACGTCGCTGGCCAGCACCCGCTCCAGGCCGGTGCAGAACCGTTCCAACTCGTCGCGCGACCAGTCCTCGAAGACCGCCACGGCGGGGTGGAGCGCCTGCCGTTCGACCTCGTCGGCGATCTCGTGGGCCTCCGGCGTGGCGGAGAGCCACTGCTTACGGCCGTCGTGTTCGTCCACGCGGCGCGTCAGGAGGCCCAGGTCCTCCAGCCGCTTGACGGTGGGCGTCACGGAGCCGCGGGCGACGTGCATCCACGCGGCGAGGTCGCTGGGGGTGGCGTCGCCGTGGCTGACGAGGTGGTGCAGGACCATCGCCTGGTGGATGGTGAAGCCCTCCTGGAGTTGGCTGCGCTGCCAGTCGTTGGTGGCGGCGGAGACGCGCCGCAGGAGCGACAGGGCGCGCAGGATGAGGTCGGGGTCGAAGTCGGGGGGCAGGGGGCCGTGGTCGTGGCCGGGGGGTTCGTGCGTCATGGGGACCTCCAGCGCTCCTGGGCCAGTTCGTGGACGATCGTTTCCACGCAGGTGGCGCCCTCGCTGGCGGCGGGCAGGAGGCCGCTGAAGCCGGTGCGGGCGTCGCCGACGACGTACAGGCCGGGAACGTTCGTCTTGCCGTGCTCGTCGGCGTCGGGGACCGTCATGCCCCATTCGTTCTCCTTCCGCCCGACGCCCAGGTCGTTGGCGAGGGTGGTGGCGGGGACGCTGGGGTCGTCGGAGAAGAAGCCGGCCGTGCGGGGGACGGCGTCGCCGCCCTCCAGTTCCACGGCGTGCAGTTGGCCCTCCTTGGAGCGCAGGCGCGCCACGGGTTCCTCCCGCACGGGGATGCCGTTGGCGGCGAGGGCGGCGCGTGCGTCGTCGCCCAGGGTGCGGCCGTTGGTAAAGACGACGATGTCGTCGGACCAGACCTTCAGCACCGGCGCGAAGTGCTCGACACCGTCGGCGCCGAAGAGCGCCAGCGGTTCGTCGCTGTGCTCGAAGCCGTCGCAGAAGGGGCAGGGGTAGACGCTGCGGCCGTAGACCGCCTCGACGCCGGGCAGGCCGAGGCGGTCCAGTTCGTCGCGGTAGCCGGTGGCGACCAGCAGGCGACGGGCGTGCAGGGTGCGGCCGGCGCTGGTGCGGAGTCGGAAGCCGCCCTCGTCGCGTTCGGCCGCCTCGACGGTGCCCACGACGTACTCGACACTGGGGTACTTGCCGAGTTGCTCCTTGGCGACGGCCAGCAGTTCGGTCGGGTGGGCGCCGTCGCGCGTCAGGAAGCCGTGGCTGGCGGTGGTGACGCGGTTGCGGGGCGCTTCGGCGTTGACGACGACG
>JANQNI010000260.1 GCA_028289805.1 Thermoplasmatota archaeon
CGCCCTGGGCGGCGACGGTGGCGCCCATGCCGCCCAGGGCGTGAACGTCTGGGGCGCCTCCTACATCGAACCCCCCATCCTGGACGAGGGCGCCTACCCCATGCGCGTCCTGCGCGCCATCGACGACACCGTCGGCATCCCCGTCGAGGGGGCCATCCTGGTCGAGGGGGACATGACGCGGCCGGCGACCCTGGACTACCTGGAGGCCATCGAGGACCGCATGCTCGGCCGCGCCCCCTGCCCCGCCTCGGAGGCCGACGGACCCGACGGCGTCCCCGGCAGCGGCGACGAGCCCACCTGCTACGACGCCGACGTGCGCGACCACGGCATCCTCAACGGCATGAGCACCGTCTCCATCGTCAAGCTCCTCTACCCCACCCTGGGGTTGCCCGCCAACGCCGACGCGGACCGCTTCGACCTGGACACGGACGGCGACGGCGACCAGGACGCCTGCCCCCCGGGCGCCGACGCCCCCTGCGCCGATGGCATCCCCGACGCCGCCGTCGACCTGCGGCGCTTCTACGACCGCCTCTACGAACTCCCGACCGTGCAGGGCGTCGCCTACCGCGTCCTGTCGGCCGACTACGACTTCGGCGTCGTGCGCTACAACTACGCCAACCAGCCCACCGCCGACGAACGCAACCCCGGGGGGAGCCTCGGCGCCGACGTGGACAACTACCGCGCCAGCGCCGCCGACCTGCGCGCCAACGTCGCCGAGGTCCAGGCCGCCTACGACGCGCGCGGCGACGCCTACCCCACCACGTACCCCGCCAGCGGCCTGCTGGTCTCCGCCATCAGCGTCGTCGACGCCATCGAGCGCGGCAACACCCTCAGCACCGTCGTCATGGTCGCCACCACGTTCGGGATGATCCTGCTGTTCTGGCGCCGCCTCGGCCCCACCCTCCTGACCATGGTCCCCGTCCTGGTGGCGGTCTCCGTGCAGTACTTCATCACCGCCGCCGCCGGCTACGAGGTCACCTACGTCAGCATCATCCTCACCGGCATGGCCCTCGGCGTCGGCATCGACGACGCCGTCCACCTCGTCAACCGCTTCAAGGAGGAGATGACGCGCGGCCGCCCCGCCCGCGAGGCCGCCGCGCTGGCCAACAGCGAGGTCGGCCGCGTCCTCGTCGCCACCACCCTGACCACCATCAGCCCCTTCCTGATCATCACCGGCAGCGTCATCGCCTGGGCCCGCAACACCGCCTGGATGACCATCCCCACCCTCGCCGCCGCACTGCTGGCCACCGTGTTCCTGCTGCCCGTGCTGCTGCGCTGGCACGGCGAGCGCTGGCCGCGGGCGTGGGTGACGCGGGCGGACCGGCGCAGGGCCGGCCTCGACGCCGCAGACGGCGGGTACACGGACCCGGTCGCGCACCGGTGAGCCTCGCGGCGCGCCGCCCAATCCCCTGAAATAAGAGCAACAGGTCGCCGGCACTGGCCATGGTGGTCATCCGCACGTTGGAGGAGGACGACATCGAGGACATCTGCCGTCTCTGGCAGGAGTTCGCCCGGATGCGCGAGGCGATGACCGACAGCCGCATCCTCAACGAGGACGCCGCCGACTACTTCTTCGGCTACGCCACGGCGATGCTGCAACGCAAGGACACCCTCTGCCTCGTCGCCGACGACGGCAGCGAGGTCGTGGGCTACATCATCGCCACCAAGCAGCGCCGCCCCCCCATCTACCACCACACCCGCGTCGCGTACCTCTCCGACGCCTTCGTCCACGAGGGCCACCGCGGCAAGGGCATCCTGCGCAAGTTCGTGGCCGAACTGGAGGCCTGGTGCGCCCGCGAGGGCATCACCGCCGTCGACGTGCAGATCTTCAAGAACAACGAGGCGGCGCAGGAGATCTACCGCCACCTGGGCTTCCACGACTACCGCGTCCTGATGCGCCGCGAGGTCGGAGCGTCGTAGGGGGCTCCATGGTCCGACCCCGTCCGACCGGCGAAGCGGGGGGTGCGCAGCGTGGCTGAGGCCGTCCCGCTGCTCTACAACCCCGCCGCCGGAGGCGGTCGCGGCCTCTTCAAGCGCAAGGAGGCGGAGGCGGTTCTGGCCCTGCACG
>JANQNI010000262.1 GCA_028289805.1 Thermoplasmatota archaeon
CTCCACGCTGACGGCGGCCGTGTCCTGGCGCGGCGCCACGGACAACGTCACCACGTCCCCCGTACCCTGCGCCACCGCAGCCGGGGCGAGGCAGAGGACGATCGTCAGGAGGACCGGCAACGAGCGGTGGCGCACGCAATTGGATGGGGCGGCAAGATTCAAAGCCGTACCGGGGGCAAACCCTCATCATCGCCGGCCGGGCATCCCCCCGCGTGACCCGGCTGCTCTACATGGACAGCATCGACGCCTGCTACGCGCGCAGCTTCGAGGCGACCGTGCAGGAGGCCCGCCCCGACTGGCTGCTGCTGGACCAGACCCTGTTCTACCCCCTCGGCGGCGGCCAGAACTGGGACACGGGCACCCTGGAGACCGAGGACGGCGCCGTCCTGGCAGTCTCCGAGGTCACCAAGCGCGGCCCCGTCAAGCACGTCGTCGGCGCCGACCACGGCCTCGAGGCCGGCGCGCGGCTGCGCGGCACCATCGACTGGGACCGCCGCCACGCCCACATGCGCATGCACACCGCCCAGCACCTCGTCTCCGGCATCGCCTACGAACTCTTCGGCGGCGCCCGCACCGTCGGCAACCAAATCCACCACGACCGCAGCCGCATCGACCTCAACCCCGTCCGGTTCACGCCCGAGATGCTCTCGGACCTGGCCGCCGCCGCCAACGCCGAGGTGCGCGCCGCCCGCCCCGTCGAGGCCGTCACCATGACGCGCGGCGAGGTCAACGCCCTCATGCCGGAGGACCGCACGAACATGGACCTGCTGCCCAAGTCGGTGCAGGAACTGCGCGTCATCCGCATCGGCGACGACCTCGACCTGTGCCCCTGCGCGGGGACCCACGTGCGCAACACGAGGGAGATCGGCGAGATCGAGATCCTGCGGACGAAGGGGAAGGGCAAGGGGACGCAGCGGGTGGAGTACACGCTGGACGGGCTCGGGGACGCGTAGGGTCCAGGGGTCGTCACGCGATCGTGAGCGTCAACGTGGACGCGAACCCGCGCCACTCCCACGCAACGATGCAGCCCATTCCCTCCGGGACGGTGCCGGTCTCCTTGCCGGCTGCTGCGTATGCAGGACCGAACGGGGAGCCGAACGTGCATGCCTCATAGAACTCCAGGTCCGGGTCCCCGACGTCGGACGTGAGCGTGAACGTGCGGCCGGCCGAGCCCTCCGGCAAGGAGAACCAGACGCAGTCCATGCCGTTCTGGCCTGCGGCCCACCCGACGCAGCCGTCGGCGGTTTCTATCTCGCCGCAGGCGGCGCACAGGAGCATCTGGGTCCTGGAGTCCTCCCAGGGGAATTCGCTCCCTTCCACGACCACCCGAACGGTCGCGGTGCCGTTGTTGCCTGCCTCGTCCACGACCGTCAGCGCGGCGTCGAAGGTGCCCTCCTCGTACGTGTGCTCCACGGTGGCTGGGAACGTGTCGCCGGACGCGGACGTGCCGTCGCCCAGGTCCAGGGTCCAGGAGGTGGCGTTCCCCTCCTGGTCAACGGCGAAGGAGACGTTCAACGGCGCGACGCCGTCTGTGGCGCTTGCAGACAGCAGCGCCGTCGGGACGGGGCCGACGTCCACCGTGCCGTTTCCGTCCAGGGTCCCGTTGTTGCCCCCTCTGGTCTCGGTGCCCTCGGGTGCCGTCTCGTTGCGTGCGGCCTCGCCGTCCACGCCGTTGGCGGGGCGGTCTGCATCGCGTCCCTCGCCCGATGATTCACTTTTCTCTGGGGTTTCATATTCGTTGACGGCATCAAGAGGGATCGTCTCCGCCTCCTCGACGCAACCGGACAGGGCGACCAACAGCGTCGCCGCTGCCACAGCCAAGGTTCCACACCTCATACGTTGCGGCACGGGGGGCGGGGCTCTTGACGTTTTGTGCGGGCCGGGCGGGCGTGGGGCCGCGCGTGCCGCGTTCCGACGGGCGCGGCTCTACCGCACCACGGTCTCGCTGCGCCCCGGCCCGATGCCCACGAGCTTGATTTGCGCCCCGGTCTTCTCGCGCAGGAACTGGAGGTACGTGCGCGCGGTGGCGGGGAGGCCCTGCCAGGTGCCGTCGCCGAGTTCGCTCCAGCCCTCGAAGGTCTCGTAGACGGGCCGCGC
This sequence comes from Thermoplasmatota archaeon, assembly GCA_028289805.1. GTDB lineage: Archaea > Thermoplasmatota > E2 > JACPAO01 > JAHFTW01 > JANQNI01. Next base: position 2,098 of record JANQNI010000262.1, read on the forward strand.
CGCCGCGAACAGCTCGGGGTCGCTGGGGACGCGGTTGGTGGTGGTGCCGTCGGGCAGTTCGTAGTGGGTGCAGACCTGGACCTCGTCGAGGCCGGCCAGCACGTCCATCTTCGTCACGGCGAGGTGGGTGACGCCGCACAGGCGCACGGCGTGGTTGACGACGACCAGGTCGAGCCAGCCGCAGCGGCGGGGGCGGCCGGTTGTGGTGCCGAACTCGTGGCCGACCTCGGCCAGGTGCTTGCCGACGCCGGCGTCGGTGGGCAGTTCGCTGGGGAAGGGGCCTGCGCCGACGCGGGTGGTGTAGGCCTTGACGACGCCGATGACGTCGCCCACGTCGCGGGGGGCGAGGCCGCAGCCGCTGGCCATGCCGCCGCTGGCGACGTTGCTGCTGGTGACGAAGGGGTAGGTGCCGTGGTCGATGTCGAGCATGACGCCCTGGGCGCCCTCCAGCAGCACGCCGTCGCCGCCGTCCACGGCGTCCTGCAGCAGGGCGGCGGTGTCGGTGATGAAGGGGCGCAGCACCTCGGCGGCGCCCATGAGGTCGTTGACGATCTCCTCGGCGTCCAGTTCGTCCTCGCGGCCGTAGGCGCCGAGGATGGCCTGCTTGACGGCGACGTTGTCGTTGACGCGCTCGGCGAGGCGCTCGGGGTGCAGGAGGTCGCCGGCCCGGACGCCGGTGCGGCTGGCCTTGTCCTGGTAGCAGGGGCCGATGCCGCGGCCGGTGGTGCCCACGGCCCGGCCGCCCTTGAACGCCTCCTCGGCGCCGTCGAGCAGCTTGTGGTAGGGCAGGATGAGGTGGGCGCGGTCGCTCAGGAAGAGGTCGAACTCCACGCCGCGCGCCTTGAGGCCCTCGACCTCCTCGACGAGGACGAAGGGGTCGACGACGCAGCCGTTGCCGACGATGCCGGTCTTGCCGCTGACGCAGCCGCTGGGCAGGAGGTGGAGCTTGAAGGTGTCGTCGCCGACGACGATGGTGTGGCCGGCGTTGTTGCCGCCCTGGAAGCGCACGACGTACTTGGCGCGCTCCGCGAGGTAGTCGACGATCTTGCCCTTGCCCTCGTCCCCCCACTGGGTGCCCACGACGGCGCTGACGGCCATGCGGCGGCCACTCGGGCCGCGTATTTGAGGGCGAGGGCCCGGCTCACGCCACCTGGACGCGCAGGACGCCCGCGGTCGTGGCGTCCGACCGCGTGGTCTCCCCGTCCCCGCTCCACGGCTGTGTGGTGCGTTGCACGTGCGCTTCCCAGTGCACGTCGGCGTCGTGTCGGGGCACGCGCAGCCGGACGACCACGAACCCGTCCTCGTCGTCGGGGCGCAGGAAGTGGTCCTTGTGCTCGTGCACGGCGGCATCCATCTCCTGGTCCGTCCACGCCCGCAGCGTCAGGCGGAACGGGTCCCGGTCGTGGCGCACCTCCCGGTACTCGTAGCAGAACTTGAGGGCCAGTTCGGCGCCGTGCGGGCCGGCCAGGTGCAGTTCGTCGGGGGCCTCCCGCTCCAGGTGCACGT
>JANQNI010000278.1 GCA_028289805.1 Thermoplasmatota archaeon
GGGCGAGGGTCGTGCGGCGCACCGGTCGTGCTCCCGCCTAGCCGGAGAACCGGAACGGACCCTCGAAGGCGCTGCCCCTGTCGCCCACGTCCACCTCGACGCCGTCTTCAGGGTCGTGGATGGCGAACGAGACCGTGTGCTGCACCTCCAGCTCGCAGCCGGGGTTGGGGCTGTGCTTGCCGTGCACGAGCTGGACGGACTGGCCGTCGTCGCCGGTGACGGGCTTGGTCTCGGCGTTGACGTAGTCACCCAGGACCAGGGTGGCGCCCTTGCCGCCGTTCTGGAACGTGATCTTGGCCGGCCGGACCGCCTCCAGTTCGCCCCACGTCCGGGACAGTTCCGCCAGGGGGCCACCCAGCTTGCCGGTGAATGCGGCCACCAGCGCGTCGCGCTGCTCGGGGCTGGCGCGCTCGTCGACGATGGCGACGAACGTCTCGGCGCCGTTGTCCAGGTTGCCCTGGTAGCGCGTGATGCCGGCGAAGGTGAGTCCGCCCACGTCCACGCCGTCGACCTGGCCTTCCTCGATGTGGTACGTCCAGGCGCCCTCGCAGACGGCGCCCTTGGGTCCGTGGGCGTCGTGTCCCGTGTGGCAGCCGCAGTCGATGCAGGAGCAGACCTCGACGCACATGCCCGTGATGTGATACGTCATGCCCCCTGGGTCGGGGGAAGACGGGGAAAACCGTTGTCCGGCGGGGCAGCGGGGGACGACGGACGGTGGTTCGACCCGCCCACAATCCTTTTGTCGAATCTCGAACGCTGGCGGTCCATGCGTCTGCTCCCGCCCGTCCTGCTGCTGCTCGTGGCCCTGTCCGGCTGCCTCGGCGGCGGTTCCGACGACGGCCACGACCATGACCACGACCATGACCATGACCACGACGCCGAGGGGGCGGGACACGACGCGGACGCCGAGCACGACGGCGGGCACGGCGACGCCGACGCGAACGAGGCGCCCACCGTCTCCCTGGACGCGGTCGTGGACGGCGCCAACGTGACCTTCGTCGTCGACGCCACCGACGCCGACGGCGACGCCCTGCAAGGCACCCTCGACCCCGGCGACGGCTCCGACCCCCTCCCTATCGACGCCTTCCCCGCCGAGGTGCAGCACGCCTACGCGGCCGCCGGCAACGTCACTGCCGTGTTGGTCGTCACCGACGGCACGTCCGACGCCACGGCCGAGTTGGTCCTCGAGGTGGTCCTGGATGCGGCGGGACCCGAGCCCGTCGTCTTCACCGGCACCGTGGCGGCCCCCGACCCCTACGCCGCCACCGGCGGGCCCTGCGTCCTGCGGGCCGGTGACGATGCCTTCGGCGCCGAGTTCGACCTGCCCCGCGTCCTCGACGGTGCCCCATTCGAGCTCACGCCTGCCGCGGACATGCAGGTGCTGTGGCTGGATGATGGGACGAACTACGTCGGCGACGCAGCCACGTCCGGCACGGTCCCGGAGGGTGCCGCCCAGGTCCACGTGTGCGGCACCGGTCCCGGCGCCCGTGACGTGCAGTTCACCCTCACCATCCGGCCGGCGGCCTGAGTCAACGCGGGCGCGGACGTCCCAGGGTTCGGTGCCAGGACAACAAGGTTTTTGTCAATCATCGAACCGTGGAGGGTGATGCGTCTGCTCGTGCCGTTCCTGGTCGTCGCCGTCTCCCTGGCAGGCTGCCTCGGCGGCGCACAGGATGGCGAGGGGGCGGACGCCGGGCCGGACCCGTCCCCGGCGCAACCCGTTCCCGCGCCCGTTCCCGAACCCACCATCACCCTCGAGGAGAACCCCGCCGTCGTCCTCGGCGACCCGTTCACCCTCGTCCCCGACGAAGCGTCCTGGCCCGGCCTCGCCTACGACGCCGCCTCCGGCGCCCTGGCTGCCGTCTACATCTCCCAGCGCGAGGCGTACGTCACCACCAGCACCGACTTCGGCGCCACCTGGAGCGACCCCGTGCGCGCCAGCGCCGGCGACGCCCAGGTGCGCGACATCCACGGCAGCCAGCCCCGCGTCGTCTTCGGCGACGGCCAGACCCTGTACGCCCTCTGGGGCGCCGGCATCACCGGCGTCAGCACCAGCGAGGGCGGTCCCACCTTCGCCCGCAGCGACGACCTGGGCGCCACCTGGAGCGAGCCCCTACAACTCGCGGACAACCGCGGCCAGTACAGCAACGACTTCATCAGCATGGACGCCCGGGGCAACCTGGTCGTCGCCGCGTG
>JANQNI010000283.1 GCA_028289805.1 Thermoplasmatota archaeon
GGGCGAGGGCGCCGTCGACGCCGTCGACGAGGATGCCCGCCAGCACCAGTCCGGCAGCCAGCAGGGGTCGGCCGGAGGCGGCCAGGAACGCGGCGGCGAGGCCGAGGACCGCGTTGGCGAGGGTGGCCAGATCGGCGACGCGCACGTCGCGCCACAGGACCGGGGGGGCGGAGGGGGCAGCGGGGGTGGTGGAGGACCTCCCGTTCACGCCGCGTCCACCTCGGACGCTCGGCCTGGCACGAGGGTGGCGACCTGGGTGCTGCCGGCGAAGACCCGCTGTCCCACCTGGACGGTCCAGTCGACGCTGCCGCGCGGGACGAGGAGGTCGCAGCGGCTGCCGAGGCGGATGAGGCCCAGCTTCTCGCCCTTCGAGACGTGGTCGCCGCCCTGGCTGTAGGGGACGATGCGGCGCGCGACGGCGCCGGCGATCTGGATGACCTTCACGTCGCCCAGCTCCGTGCGCATCTGGGTGATGACGCGCTCGTTGCGGTCCGAGTCCTTGTTGAACGCCGGGACGTGCTTGCCGGGGACGTGGGTGACCTTGCGCACGTCGCCGTCGAGGGGGAAGCGGTTGACGTGGACGTCGCTGGGGCGCATGAAGATGGAGAGCCGGTCGACGGGGCCCAGGTCCGGATCGTCGACCTGGTCGAGGCGCACCACCTTGCCGTCGGCGGGGCAGGCGACGCCGTCGGCGGTGACACGGTCGGGGTCGCGGAAGAAGAACCAGAAGAACAGGAACAGGAAGAACGGCACCGTGCTCAGGGGCGCGAGGGCGGGGACGTAGGAGGACAGGCCCACCATCAGGATGGCGAGTCCGAGGGGCGTGACGAGCCAACTGGCGCCTCCCTGGGCCACCTTGAGCACGAGGCCGTCGACGGGGGCCCGTCTCCTAAAGGTGCTGGGTGGCGCGGGCGGACGTCACGCCTCGGAGGGGGCGCCCGCCACGACCTCGGGCCGCCGCCGCCCCACCTTGAGCGCCCGCTCCAGGGGGCCGTCGCGGTCGGGCAGGTCCAGCACGGCGGCGAGGCTGTGGAAGAACTCGGGGAACCACCGGAAGACGGCGAAGGCGATGCCGACCATGGCCAGGAGGCTGCCGCCCTTGCCGATGGCGTTGTGCATCATCCAGAAGCTGGAGAGGCCCTGGCCGTAGAACCAGATGATGCCGGTGTTGCGCACCAGGTTCAGGGCGTAGATGATCGCGCCCACCACGAGGCTGGCGTAGAGCTTCTTCTTGAAGCCGGCGCGGGTGCCGGCGAACAGGCCGACGAAGAGCATGATGCTCTGGATGGCCGTGCAGGCGAGGATGATGCTGACGGGGACGACCTGCTCCATGCCGCCCTCGGGGCTCCAGGTGAGCAGGTTGCCCAGGAAGCCGTCGTTCTCCACGAAGGTGGTCTGGAAGCGCTGCTCGGGGGGCAGTTCGGCGCAGTAGCGGCCCACGGCGTCGTTGGGGATGCCGTTTTCGAAGTCGGGCCGGTTGGGGTGACAATACTTGTCGGGGTAGAAGAACGTCACAGGGCCGTTGCTGTCCTCCCGGTCGATGACGAACTGGAGGTTCTTGCTGTCCCCCTGCCCGAAGGCGCCCAGCATCCACTTGGTGTGGTTGCCCACGACGTTGATGAGCCAGACGCGCAGGATCGTGATCTTGGCGATGAGGAAGTAGGTGCCCGCGGCGACGAAGGCGGTGACGTTGAGGAAGTGCAGGGCGTGGGTGTCGCTGCCGCGCGCCAGGTCGAGCCACTGCTGGTAGGCGAGGTAGACGAACAGGTAGACGCCCAGCACGGCGAAGGTGAAGTTGACGTAGTCCATGTCCTCCTTGACCAGGAGGTCCGTGGCCGTCAGGCCCCAGTACATGCCGAAGAGGACCCAGCCGGCCAGGGTCAGCCGCTTGGCCCAGGGTCGGTGGACGAAGCCGAAGCCGAGCAGGGCGAGGCTCGTGAAGAGGGGCACGAGCACCCAGGACTCCCACGCCTCGCTGGGGCCCGTGAGGCCGGGGCCGCCGAAGAAGCCCGCCGAGTATGGAGAGAACCGGTCCGCGAGCAGGAGGCCACCGGCGGCGAGGAGGGTGGCGAGGCCGCCCCAGAAGACCAGGACCTGCCGGGGGTCGTAGCGGGCCTCCGCGTCGCTGGTGCGCTCGTGGGCGAACGGGTGCGGGCGGGGCTTGCGCTCCTTCTTGCCCGGCGTCGCGGCGGCTGCGGCAGGCGTGGGCCCATCCACGAGGGAATCCACC
>JANQNI010000285.1 GCA_028289805.1 Thermoplasmatota archaeon
AAGCCGGCGTCCTCGGCGGTGCTGTCGCTGAATGCCAGGAAGGCGTTGGCGCCGCCGGCGGGGGGCGCGCCTCCGGTGCGGGCGCTCCAGACGGGCGCGGGGGTCATGGCTGCACCACGGGCGGGGTGGCCGGGACGGGCGCCGTCTGGACGGGGGCGCCGCGCTTCTTGGCCAGGACCACCTGGGGGAGGGTCCAGAGTTCGATGAAGCCGGTGCTGGCCTCGTGGTGGAAGGCGTCGCCGTCGGCGTAGGTGGCCAGTCCGGCGTCGACGAGGCTCTGGTCGCTGCTGCGGCTGAGGACGGTCAGGCCGCCCTTGTAGGCCTGGAGCGTGACGCTGCCGGAGGTGACCTGGTGGGTCTGGGCGAAGTACGCCTGGAGGCCGGTGAGGGCGGGGTGGAAGACCTTGCCGTCGTAGACCAGGTTCGAGAACGTCTGCTCCAGGGGGGCCTTGATCTGTGCCTCGTCGCGCGTCAGCACCAGGGCCTCCAGCGCCTTCTTGGCCGCCAGGACGCAGGCGGCGGCGGGGGCCTCGTACAGTTCCCGCGTCTTGATGCCCACGAGGCGGTTCTCGACGTGGTCGATGCGGCCGACGCCGTGGGCGCCCGCCAGGTCGTTGAGGGTGGCGATGAGTTCGTGCAGGGGCAGCGTCTGGCCGTCGAGGGCGACGGGGAGGCCGGCCTGGAAGGTGAGGGTGAAGGTCCCCGGCGCGTCGGGGGCGGCCTGGGGGGAGGCGGTCCAGGCGTAGGCGTCCTCCGGCACGGCGCTGGCGGGGTCCTCGACGTCGTGGCCCTCGACGCTGCGGCCCCACAGGTTCTCGTCGACGCTGTAGGGGCTGTCCTTCAGAGGTGGCAGGCTCAGGTCGTGGGCCTCGGCGTAGCGCAGCACCGCGTCGCGGGTCATGGGGTTGGTGCGCTGGGGCGCCAGCACCTCCAGGTGGGGGGCCAGCGCCAGGACGGCGGCCTCGATGCGCACCTGGTCGTTGCCCTTGCCGGTGCAGCCGTGGGCCACGGCGTCGGCGCCCACCTCGGCCGCGACCTGCACCAGCGTCTCGGCGATGAGGGGGCGGCCGAGGGCGGTGGCGAGGGGGTAGGCGTCCTCGTAGAGGGCGTTGGCGTGGATGGCGGGGGCGAGGAAGCGCTCGGCGAACTCCTGCTTGGCGTCCACGACGACGCAGTCCTCGGCGCCGTTGGCGACGGCGCGGGCCTTGGCGTCCTCCAGGCTGGCCAGGGGCTGGCCTAGGTCGACCAGGACGGCGGTGACCTGGGCGTCGTGGTGGTGCTTGAGCCAGTGGACGGCGACGGAGGTGTCGAGTCCGCCGCTGTAGGCGAGGACGATGTGCTCGGGCATCGAACCTGTCCTCATCGCCTGGGCCAGGAAAGCCCTGCGGCCCACCTCGGACGCCCATGGACAAAGGTGACCGATTTGCGACATCTTAAGGGTCGAAAGGGCGGTCGGCGCCCGTGGCCCGCCCCGCCGCCCCCAAGCCCAGCGTCGCCGGCACCGTCCGCGCCTACATCGACCGCCGCCCCGTCGTGCGCGACGCGCTGGGCATGGGCATCGTCAACCTCAGCGCCCTCAGCCGCCGCATCCAGCGCGAGACGGGACTGAACCAGGAGGAGGCCATCCTCGTCGCCTGCCGGCGTTACACCACCAAGCCCGACCGGGCCGGCTACCAGGAGGCGATCCGGCGCGTCCTGGACGCCTCGAAGCTGGAGGTGCGCACCCGCGTCGCCGTCTGGACCCTCCGGCCCTCCTGGAAGATGTTCAGCAAGCTCGAGAAGGCGCTGCCCAAGCTGCAGGGCCAGAACAACCAGGTCCACCTGCTGCACGGCTCCGAGGCCGTCACCGTCATCGCCGACGAGGCGCTGGGGCGCCAGCTGGAGGCGGTGCTGGAGCCCGAGGACGTGCTGAAGCAGCAGACGGGCCTCGTGGAGGTCAACCTGCGCACGCCGGAGACGGTGGAGGAGGTGCCGGGCATCCTGGCGTTCCTGGCCAGCAGCCTCGCCGCCCAGGGCATCAACTTCGTCGAGGTCGTCAGCTGCCACAAGGACAACATGTTCGTCCTGGACGAGGACGACCTGTTCTCGGCCTTCGAGGTCCTGAACCACCTCATCCGGTCGTGACGTTCCGACCGCCAGCGTCGCCCCTGGCTCGGGGTTTCCCGTTTTAGTAGCCCAAGAACCGTCTCGCGCCGTGGCCGAACTGGAGACCAGCATCGTCACGGACGTCGTGCTTCCCGCGGTGCTCGCCGTCCTGATGTTCGGCATGGGACTGGCCACGCCGGCGCGGCACTTCCGCGCGGCGGCGACGCGGCCACGGGGCCTCCTGCTGGGACTGGCGGGCCAGTTGCTCGTCCTGCCCGTGCTCGCCGTCCTGGTGGTCGTCCTGTTCGACCCCACGGGCATGGAGCGGGACATCGCCCTCGGGTTCCTGCTCCTGGGGGCGCTTCCGGGCGGCGCGACGAGCAACGTCCTCGCCCACGTCTGCCGAGGCGACACGGCCCTGTCCATCGTCTTGACCGCCATCACGAGCCTGACGGCGCTGCTGATGACGCCCCTGGTCGTGCTGGGCGCGACGGCCATCCTGTACGGCGACGGCGTCCAGACGACGCTGCCCTTCCTGGACGTGGTCGGTCTGGTCCTGGTCATCGTCACCATCCCCGTGACCGCCGGCATCCTCGTGGCGCGCCGGCGGCCCCGCTTCGCCGCCGCAGCGGACCGGTCGTTTCGCATCGCCGGCGTGGCCGTCCTGGCCTTCGTGGTCGCCTGGGCCATCTACGAGAACCGCGTCGGCTTCTGGGACAAGGCCGCGCAGACCGTGCCCGCCGCCCTCGCCCTGAACCTCGCCGCCATGGCCGCCGGGTGGATGCTGGGCCGGTTCACGGACGGCGCCCAACGGCGCAGCATCGTCATCGAGGCCGGGTTCCAGAACGGCACCTTCGGCATCCTGCTCGCCACGAGCCAGTTGGATTCCGCCACCGCCGCGCTGTCGCCGGCGTTCTACTCCCTCGTGATGTTCGCCTCCGGCGGGCTGCTGGCGATGCTGTGGGCCCGGAAGGACGCCGCCGGGGCGGACGTGGCGACCCCTGCGTGACGGCCGGCGGGCCTACGCCACGGCGACGGCCTTGCCGACGGGCCGTGCCAGCCGGGCCAGCGCCCCCGCCGCCGCCCGCAGCTCCGGCTCGGTGACGGTCAGGGGCGGCGTGAACCGGACCACGTCGGGGCCG
>JANQNI010000306.1 GCA_028289805.1 Thermoplasmatota archaeon
GCGGCGGCGAAGGTCTCGGCGGCGGCCATGCTGCCGGCGGTGGCCTTGACGGCGAGGGCGTCGCCGCTGGGGCGGTGGAGGGCGACGTAGACGCCGGCGGCGCCGACCTTGCCGACGACGTCCCCCCGTCCGGCCTGCATCAGTGCGGTGCAGAATCGGCCCGTTCCCGCCACGAGGTCGGGGTGGGTGGCCATGGCGTCGAGGGCGCGCCGGCCGCGCGCGTCGTGGTCAAGCCACTGGTAGGTGCGGGCGAGGGCGGAGACGGGGGCCCAGAAGGTGGGCACGCCGCAGCCGTCGACGCCCACGGGCACCGCCCCGAGTCCCGTCGCCTCCCGCGCCAGGGCGAGGATGCGTCGCTGGAGGGGGTGGTCCGGTTCCTGGTAGGTCTCCAGGGGCCAGCCGTGGTGGGCGCAGACGGCGAGCATGGCGGCGTGCTTGCCGGAGCAGTTGTTGTGCAGGGGGGTCCAGCCGCCCGGCGGTCGTTCCACCGCGCCGGGGGTGCCCAGGGGTTCGTGGGTGCCGCAGCGCAGGGCGCCCGCGCTGAGGCCGGCGCGCTCCAGCATCGCCGCGGCGCGGGCGACGTGGTGGGGTTCGGAGTTGTGGCTGGCGCAGGCGAGGGCGAGGTCGGCGTCGTCGTGGCCCAGTTCGTCCATCACCTCGACGAACGGGAGGGCCTGGAGGGCCTTGGGCGCCGAGCGCCAGTGGGTCTCGGCGTCGGGGTCGCCCCAGGACGCACGCACGGCGCCGTCGGCGTCGAGGAGGGCCGCGTGTCCGGTGTGGAGGGCTTGCAGGCGGCCGTTGCGCAGTTCCTGGGCGAGGGGGACGCCGGGGTGCACGGGGGCGGCGAGCCGGGCGGGGTGGAAAAGGGGGAGGGGCGGGCGTTCGGCTCAGACGCGCGGCACGGGGATGCACGTGGACGCGCCGAGCACGCGCACGTACACGCCGGGGTCGTGGCCGCTGAAGCGGCACGGGCCGACGTCCACCGGCTGGGAGGCGGTGGTGTTCACCCGGATGCACTGGCCGGCGACGGAGACGAAGCCGTCGCAGCGGTCGACGACGGGGGGCTGGCAGTCCTGGACGCGCTTGCCGTTGACGTCGACGGTCATGCCCTGGCCCTCGGGGCAGGGGCCGAAGCGAACCTCGGGTTTGGCGGTGGTGGACCGGCACGCGGGGTCGCAGCCGAGGTAGATGCAGGGCGTGGTGTAGCGGTCCAGGAGGGTGACGCTGTTGCCGCGGCCGGGGCACTGGTTGAGCTCGACCGGGCCCGCGGCGTCGGCGCGCACGGGCAGGACGATGCTGCGCCCGTACTGGATGCAGACGCCCATCACGGCGACGCCGTCGTCGCAGGGCCACAGCAGTGGCGGGGTGCAGTCGACGACGCGGCGGCCGTCCACGTCCACGCGGACGCCCTGCTGGTCGTCGGGGCAGTGGGTGGGGCGCACCTCGGGGACGGTGGGTGCGGCGTCGGCCGGCAGGGCGGCCAGGGGCGCGGCGAGCAGGATGAGGCTGGCAAAGAGGAGTCGCATCGACACCATGGCCGGGGCGAGCGCCGGGGGTGCTTGAGGCTTGGGCGGCGGTTCCGACCTGACGAATCCCCCGGAGGCGCGGGTGCCGACGCGCCGGTGGGGCTCAGGCGCCCAGGACGTGGCGGGCGATGACGAGCCGCTGGATCTCGCTCGTGCCCTCGAAGATCTCGAAGATCTTGATGTCGCGCATGTACCGCTCGACGGCGTAGTCCTTGGTGTACCCGTTGCCGCCGTGGATTTGCACGCCCTCGACGGTCGCCTTCATGGCCATCTCGCTGGCAAACAGCTTGGCGCGGCTGGCGGCGTGGGTGTGGGGCTGCCCCTGGTCCTTGAGCCAGGCCGCCTTGAGGTAGAGGTTCCGACCGGCCTCGATGCCGACGTCCATGTCGGCGAGCTTCCACTGGATGGCCTGGTTGGCGGCGATGGGCTTGCCGAACTGCTGCCGCTCGCGCGCGTAGGCGACCGAGTCCTCGAAGGCGGCGCGGGCGATGCCCGTGGAGCCGGCGGCGGCCATGATGCGGCCCGTGTCCAGGGTCGACATCGCCACCTTGAAGCCGTCGCCCTCGGCGCCGATGCGGTTCTCGGCGGGGACGCGCAGGCCCTCGAAGAAGAGCTGGTTCGTGTAGGAGGCGTTGAGGCCGAGCTTGTGCTCGTTTTTGCCCACCGAGAAGCCGTCCGAGGCGGTGTCGACGATGAACGCCGAGACGCCGCGCGCGTCCGTGGAGCCGGGGTCGGTGCGGGCAAACAGGATGCAGACGTCGGCCACGGCGCCGTTGCTGATGTAGACCTTCTGGCCGTCGACGACGTACTCGTCGCCCTCCCGCCGGGCCGTGGTCCGGAGGCTGCCGGCGTCCGATCCCGCCTCCGGCTCCGTCAGGGCGTAGCAGCCCAGCTTCGCTCCGGTGGCCAGGTCGGGCAGCCACGCCTCCTTCTGCTGCTCCGAGCCCCAGTTCAGGATGGGCGACACCGTGAGGCTGGCGTTGGCGCCGAAGATGACCGAGTGGCTCGCGCAGGCGTGCGCCAACTCCTCCGCTACGAGGGCGAAGCTGACGTAGTCGGCGCCGGGGCCGCCGTACCGCTCCGGCACCGTGATGCCCAGCAGGCCCAGCTCGCCCATGCGCTTCGTCGTGGCCTCCGGGAAGGAGTGCTCCCGGTCGTGCTGGGCGGCGACGGGCCGGACCTCCTTCTCGGCGAACTCCCGCACCATGTCGCGGATCATCGCCTGGGACTCGGAGAGGGCGAACTCCATGCGGGGCCGCGATGGTGGGCGGGCTTTAGAACCGCGTCGCAGCGTGGCCGCGACGCGCCTCGGACACGCCGCGTACGGCCTGCCCCGAATCCGCCACAACGGATATGTATCAGGACTTCTGGGGCCGGCCATGGTCCTGCGGACGATCGACGCCTACTGCCCCCCGTGCGACGACCCCACCCGGCACGCGGTCGCCCGCGTCGACCCCGGCAGCGCCGCCTGCCTGGCCTGCGGCTCCGTGCAGCCCCTCGTCGTCCCCGTGGAAGGCTGAATGGGCGAGATGCGCCTGAGGTTCGCCGCCGCCCTCCTGGGCTCCCTCAGCACCCTCACGGTCGTCCTCGCCGCCCCCGTCGCCCTCAACCTCGGCCTGCAACCGGACAGCGCCAGCGCCTTCCCCGGGGGTGGCCTCGAGGTCCTCGTGCGCGACGGCGGCGTGCCCGTGGTGGGGCTGAACGTGACCGCGGAGGCCGCCGACGGCTCTTGGAGCACGGGCTGCACCACGGACGCCGGCGGAGCGTGCACCCTGTTCCCCCTGCCCGGCACCAAGGGCTCCGTCACCGCCGCCAACGTGACGCGCGACTTCTTCATCCCCGAGGGCCGCGACGAGACGTGGGACCTGGACCTGGCCGACGAGGACGACGGCGCCCCCATCGGTCTGGGGCCCCGCGACGCCCTGCCGCTGGCCTTCGTGCTGGTGGCGAACCTGTTCGGCATTGCTGCCGCCATCGCCCTGTGGCGCCGCACCGCCTTCCGCCTCGCCCTGGTTGGCGTCGGGTTGACTTTCCTGGCGAACCTGCTGGTGTTCCTCCAGGTCATCGGCCTCGCCG
>JANQNI010000309.1 GCA_028289805.1 Thermoplasmatota archaeon
TACCACCTGCACCACATGGCGGGCAAGGTCGTGGCGTTGGCCGAGTTCCAGGCCTTCGGCCGCGACTACGCCCGCGACACCGTCGCCAACGCCCGCGCCCTGGCCGCCGCCCTGGCCGAGCGCGGCTTCGACGTGCTGGGCGAGGCGCGCGGCTACACCGCCAGCCACCAGGTCGTCACCCGCCACGGCGAGGCCGACTCCGGCGCGGGCGCCCAGGCGGCGGACCTGCTGGAGCAGGCGGGCATCATCACGAACATGAACATGCTGCCGGGCGACACGAAGCCCCTGCGCCCGGCCGGGCTGCGGCTGGGCGTCCAGGAACTGACGCGCGTCGGCATGGGCGCCTCCGACATGGACTTCGTCGCCGAGTGCTTCCACCGCGTGCTGGCGAAGGGCGACGCGCCCGCGGACGTGGCCGCCGACGTGGCCGCCTTCCGCGCCGACCGGCAGACCGTCCACTACTGCTTCAACGACGACGGCCTGGGCGGCTACGAATGGCACGACCTGCTGAAGGCCCCCCTGACGGTGTAGTGGGACCGTGCGCATCGCCGTGACCGGGACCCCGGGGGTGGGCAAGACCACCCTCAGCCGCCTCGCCGCCCAGCACTACGGCTGGGAACGAGCCGACGTGCGCGAACTGGCGCAGGCCCACAGCCTCGTGGTCGCCTACGACGAGGCCGACGAGGCGGACGTGGTGGACGTGGAGGCCCTGGCCGCCGTGCTCGCCGCCGAGCGGGCCAGCGACCATGTGGAGGTCCTCGACGGCCACCTGAGCCACCTCCTGCCGGTGGACGTGGTGTGGGTGGTGCGCTGCGACCCCCGCGTCCTGGAGGGGCGGCTGCGCGAGCGCGGCTACTCGGAGGCGAAGGTGCGCGAGAACCTGGAGGCGGAGGCCGTGGACCTGGTGCTGCAGGAGGCGCAGGGCGCGGGCGTCCCCGTCGTGCAGCGCGACAGCACGCGCCGAAGCCCCGAGGAGCTTCTGTCGGCGTTCGTGGACGCCGAAGGGAAACCCCGAAATACGACCGACCTGGAACCGGTGGACTGGAGCGACTGGCTCCTGGAATAGACGATGGTGCTCGACAAGCGTCGCCACTGGCTCGACTGGTGGCTCGAACCCCTGGCCGGCGCGCTGCGCCACGTCAACCCCGACCGGTTCACGTGGACGGCCCTCGTCGCTGCCCTCGTGGGCGGCTTCGCATTCTACCGCAGCGGCCCCGACGCCGTGGGCCTCCTGTGGCTCGGCTGGGCCATGGTGCTGACCAACAGCGTCCTGGACCTGCTCGACGGCAAGATCGCCCGCATGACGGACCAGTGCACGCCCAAGGGCGACTACCTGGACCACGCCATCGACCGCTTCAGCGACGTGCTGTTCGTCGGCGGCATCGCCCTGTCCGGCTGGGCCGACGTGCGCGTGGGGATGGCCGCCGTCGTCTTCACCCTCCTGACCAGCTACATGGGCACGCAGGCGCAGGCCGTCGGCATCGGCCGCAACTACGGCGGCCTCCTGGGCCGCGCCGACCGGATGGTGCTGCTGCTGGTGGTGCCGGTGGCGCAGGCCACCGTCGGGGTCCGGCTCGGCTGGGACGCCCTCACCCTCGGCCCGTGGACCACGAGCCTGCTGGGCTGGATGCTCGCCTACTTCGCCCTCGTCGGCTTCCTGACGACCGCGCAGCGGTTCTGGATGGGCTACCGCAGCTTCGGCGAGGACGGGCAGGTCAAGGGCTAGGGTCTGCGATTGCCGACCCCCAGCTTCGAAGGCACTTGACCCGTGGCCGCGCCTCGGGCTCGCTCCCGGGAGGGGTCAAAGGACGTCCGCACAGTTGGCCTCCTCTCGAGCGTCCTCGAACGTCGGTTCCGGCCAGCCTTGGTCCAGGAAGAGGTTCGTAGCATAATATCGTAGTTCTTCATGGGATACAGGATCCTTGCTAAAAACCGTCAATCGAACCTCATGCGTTTCCTCCTTGACGATGACGGAACCCCACAGGTGGTCGATTTCAAACGATATTCCAGCGTTTTGGCTGGCCGTCGGAGATAGGTTTTCTTGGACCCACGACGCTTGGCGAACGTACCCGTTGCAATCCAAGCAACCACTGAGGGACGCGCTCGCAAGCAAGAGCAGGGCGGTCACGACGGCTCGGGGGAACATCCGCATGGAGTAACTGCTGGTGAAAATGTCATTCTTCCTTTTGCCCGTTCCCTGAAACGCCGTGAAAACCTGGAGCGTATCCCGACCCTTAGTGCCAGCCCCCGGCCACCGTGGCGATGCTGGGCCGACTCAGGCGATCCTGAGGCTCACCGCCACGCCGTCGCGCAGCGGCAGCACGGAGGTCAGGAACGCGGCGTCCTCGTGGGCGAGGCGCAGGTACGTCCGCACCGCCTCCGTCCAGTCGTCGGTCTGGGTGGGGTCGGCGACCTTGCCGCTCCACAGGACGTTGTCGGTGACGACGAGGCCGCCGACGCGCACGCGGTCGCGGGCGAGGCGCCAGGCGTCGGGGTAGGCGTCCTTGTCCACGTCGATGAAGACCACGTCGAATGGCTCCGCGCCTTCCTCCCGCAGCAGGTCCAGGGCGTCGCCCACCTCGAAGCGGACGCGGTCTGCGACGTCCATGCGCCCCATCCAGTCGCGCGCCTCGGCCGACTGCGCGGGGTCGCCGTCGGTGTGGACCACGAGGCCGTCGGGGCCGGCGGCGCGGGCGAACCAGGCGGTGGAGTAGCCGAAGCCGCTGCCCATCTCGAAGACGCGCCGGGCGCCGACGCCGCGCGCCAGCAGTTCCAGGAGGCGCCCGACGAGGGGGCCGACGATGGGGAAGTCCCGCTCGACGCCGACGCGCTCCATCTCGGCCAGGACGGGGTCGGGGGCGGGTTCGATGGCGTGCAGGTGGTCCTCGACGGGGGGTGCGACGATCATTGCCGGCC
>JANQNI010000139.1 GCA_028289805.1 Thermoplasmatota archaeon
GCCCAGTTCGGCGAGTCCGGCGTGTTCTTCGAGGCCGGCAAGAGCTTCTACATCAACGCCGACGGCAGCAGCGCCGACACCGCCATCGAGGAGGGCGACGTGCGCGTCCTGAAGGTCCCCGTGCCCTTCACCGACATGGACATCGGCGCCCCCGAGATCGAGATCGTTGAGACCACGACCGTCGAGTCCTCCGGCGTCCGCCTCCTGACGGTGCTGGTGCGCAACGTGGACGACGTCACCGGCGCCGGCCTGCTGACGACCACCATCGACGGCGTCGTCGTCGACGCCCGCGGCACCCCCACCCTCGCCCCCGGCGACGAGGCGACGCTCGTCATCGCCCTGCCCGTGGCGACGACGGCCGACGCGGAGATCAAGGTCGCCACCACCGACGACCCCGCGGAGCCCGAGGACAAGGTCGAGGCCGAGGTCGTCGAGCCCCAGAACACGCCCGGCTTCGCCCCGGTGCTCCTGGTGGCCGCCCTCGTGGGCGTCGCCCTCGTGCTGCGCCGCAAGTAGGCGCATTCGCCTTCCTCTTCCCTTCCTCCTCCCTTGTCCGTCGCGGCCGTCTACGGCTTCACGACGATCGCCTGGTCCTTCCGGACCGGGGTCACGCGGCCCGGCCTACGGCCGGACCACGATCTTCCCGAACTGCTTGCCCGCCTCCATGCGCGCCTGTGCCTCGCGGACCTCGTCGAGGCTCCAGACGGTGTCGATGACGGGCCGCACCCGGCCCTCCTGCATCAACCGCAGGGCGTCGTGCAGGTCGCGGGGCGTCCCCATGGTGCTGCCGAGGATGCGGAGTTGCTTCCAGAAGACGAGCTGGATGTTCGTCTCGCCGACCGGGCCGGTGGTGGCGCCGCAGGTGACGAGGCGGCCGCCGTTGCGCAGCGTGCGGAGGCTGTGCTTCCACGTCGCCTGGCCCACGGGGTCGACCACGACGTCCCTGCCGCGCTTGCCGCTGGCGCCGTAGACGGTCTTCCACCAGTCCGGGTCCTCCTTGTAGTCGACGACGTGGTCGGCGCCCAACTCCCGCACCCGCTCCACCTTCTCCGGTCCGCCCGTGGTGGCGTAGACCGTGCAGCCGAGGGCCTTGGCGAGCTGGATGGCCATGACGGCCACGCCGCCGCCCCCGCCCACCACGAGCACGTGGTCGCCGGCGCGCGCATCGGCCTTCCGCAGCATCTGCATCGCCGTCAGGCTCGTCAGGGGTACCGCGGCCGCCTCCTCCCAACTCCACCCGTCCGGCTTGGGCACGACGTGCGTCGCGGGCACCACGCACTGCTCGGCCAGGCCGCCCCAGCGCGTCTCGCCCACGATGTCGGGCTCGTCCGGGACGACCATGCGGCCGTCGCCGTCCTCCTCGAAGTTGAGGCCGGGGTTGACGAGCACCGCGTCGCCCACGCGGACGCCGGCCACGTCCGCGCCGACCTCCGAGACGACGCCGGCGAGGTCCGTCCCGCCCACGTGGGGCAGCGGCAGCCGCAGGCCCGGCCAGCCCTCCCGGACGAACAGGTCCAGGTGGTTCAATGCGGCGGCCTCGACGCGGATGCGCACGTCGCCGGGGCCGAGCTCGGGGTCCGGGAGGTCGCCGACGGTGAGGGTGTCGAGTCCGCCGTGCTCGGAGAAGTAGGCCGCCTTCACGGCGTGGGCCAGAGGCGCGGCTTGCTTCAGGCTGCCGGCGGCAATCGCCTGGCGTCGCAGCGCCTACTGCCGGTCCATCGCCGCCATCAGGGGCGCGCTGTCCAGCAGCCGGCTGCACCACGCCTGCTCCTCGGCGTCGAGGTGTCGCTGTCGCACGCCGGCGGTGTCGAACAGGTCGTGCAGGCCGGACTCCAGTTCGCCCGCGGCGCCGGGGGAGGCGGCGAGGGCGTACAGGTCGGTGCGGTCGCCGCGGCAGCGCAGGCAGGAGAGTCGCGCCTTGGGCCACAACGCCAGCAGGTCGCGGCTGCGGGCGCCGAGGCGGTCGGGCTCCGTGAGGACGACGACGGCGTCGCGGCCGCCGGCGGCGAGTTCGTCCCACCGGGCGCGCAGGTCGTCCTGGAACAGCCGGCGCAGGGCGTCCCATGCGGCCGCGCCGTCGCCGTCGACGCGCAGCAGGAACCGGTGGTGGGCCGCGTCGTGGTCGGCGTCGAGGCCCAGGTGCAGGCAGTGGACGTCCGCGCCCGGGTGGTCGCGCGCGAGGCGGGAGAGGCGGAACGCCTCGCTGGGCAGCCGGGCGACGACCCAGCTACGGTCCTTCATGCCCCTGCTTGGGCGCGCGAGGGGTTATGCGTTTCCTCGGCGGCAGGCGAGTCTTGGGGCCTCGTCAGGCCTCGACGGTCGGAGCGCGTTGCTCGACGGGGACCCACTTCTTGCCCAGGTCGCCGGTGTAGTCGGAGAGGGGCCGGATGAGGCGGTTGTTCTCGTGCTGTTCGAGCACGTGCGCGGACCAGCCGGCGACGCGGGCGACGGCGAAGATGGGCGTGTAGAGGTCCAGGGGGATGCCCATGGTGTAGTAGCCGCTGGCGGAGAAGAAGTCGACGTTAGCGTCGAGGCCCTTCTCCTCCTTGACGGTCTTCTGGATGGCCAGGCTCATCTCGTACCACTTCGTCTCGCCCGCCTGCTCGGCGAGGTCCTTGGAGAGGGCCTCCAGGTGGACGGCGCGGGGGTCGAGGGTCTTGTAGACGCGGTGGCCGAAGCCCATGATGCGCTTCTTGGCCGCCAGCGCCTCCTTGACCCACGCGGTGGTGTCGGCGCCGCTCTCGTCGATCTCCAGCAGCATCCGCATGACGCCGATGTTGGCGCCGCCGTGCAGGGGGCCCTTGAGGGTGCCGACGGCGCTGGTCATGGCGCTGTGGTAGTCGCTCAGGGTGGCCGCGGTCACGCGGGCGCTGAACGTGGAGGCGTTGAGGTCGTGGTCGGCGTGGAGAATGAGCGCGACGTCCATGGCGCGCTCGGCGGCCGGCGTCGGCTTCTCGCCGTTGAGCATCCACAGGAAGTTGGCGGCGTGGCCGAGGGTGGCGTCGGGCTCCACGGTGGGCAGGCCGCGGCGCAGGCGGTGGTAGTGGGCGACGATGGTGGCGACCTGGGCGGTGGTGGCGGTCGCCTTGAGGCGGTCCGTCTCCACGTCGTAGGCGTCTGCGTCGTCGCGGCCGGCGGCCAGGGCGCTGACGGTGGTGCGCAGGGCGTCCATGGGCCCCATCTGGGTGGCGACCTGCTTCAGGACGGCCATGGCGGCGGGGGGGAGGTCGCGCTTGCCGGCCAGCTCGGACCGGAACGCCTCCAGTTCGTCGCTCGTGGGCAGGCGGCCCTCCCACAACAGGAAGACGACCTCCTCGAAGGTGGCGTTGGGGGCCAGCTCGTTGATGTCGTACCCGCGGTACGACAGGATGCCCTTCTCGCCGTCGATGAAACAGATGCTGCTCTGGGCTGCGGTGACGCCTTCAAGGCCGGACATGGATGGTCTCCGTGAACAGGTTCGCCCTGGGCGTGGATGCCCCGGGGTCGTTGTCCGTTCCATACGGGTCCCGCCTTTATCCCCTTTGGCCCGTGCCGATTTTGGGTCGGTGCCCGCGTCGGCGTCCGTCGACGGGGCCGCGCGCGTCGGGGGTCCGCCACCGCGTTGCGTCAGCGTCAAGACCGCCGCGCGGGTGCTTGGTGCGTGTCCAGCCACGGCAACGAGACGGCGCCGCCCGTGTCCGGCGAGGAGGTCCTGGAGTCCTGCCAGACGGCCGTCGAGTGCTGGGTGGACGAGAACGTCTTCCTGGCGCGCCTCATCGCCACCGCCGTCGTCCTTCTGACGTCGTGGCTGGTGGTCAAGGCCGCCGACCGGGGCCTGACGCGCAGCGCCGGGCGCATCGCCCGCCTGCGCCGCTTCGACGAGTACCAGACCAAGGTGGTCGTCGGCCGCACCAAGCCGATGCGCCTCACCATCCGGTTGCTGATGCTCACCGTCGCCGTCATCACCCTCCTGGCGGTGTGGGGCCTCCAGACCGCCTTCACGGGTCTGCTGGCCGGCGCCGGGTTCGCCGGCATCGTCATCGGCCTGGCCGCCGCCGACACCATCGGCGACGTCATCGCCGGCTTCCTGATCTTCTACAACCACCCCTTCGACCTGGGCGACTGGGTGGAGATCGACGGCGTGGAGGGCACCGTCGAGGACGTCGCCCTCGGTGCCACCACCCTCATGACGTGGGACAACGAGCGCGTCACCATCCCCAACCGCCTCGTCGAGGGCACCAAGGTCAAGAACTTCACCGGCGGCCGCAAGCTGCGCCGCCGCATCGTCGTCGGCGTTGAATACGGCAGCCACCTGGGACTCGCCATGAAGACCCTCGTGGACCTGGCCAAGGCCCACCCCGACGTGCTGGTCGACCCCGAGCCCACCGCCGTCACGCAGGGCTTCGGCCCCAGCAGCGTGGACCTGGTGCTGCGGTTCTACGTCGAGCCCGTGCGCAACAGCGCCATCGCCGTCTACACCGGCCTCGTGCACCAGGTGCACGACGAGTTCCGCCGCAAGGGCATCGCCATCGCCTTCCCCCACGTCCAGGTCGTCCAGGGCCGCCCCTGGGACCTGGGCGGCGCCGTGCCCCCGGAGGTGCGCGCGTGAGCTTCGCCGCCGCCCACCGGGGCCTCAGCGACGAGCACCCCGAGAACACCGTCGCCGCCTTCCGTGCCGCCGTGGACGCCGGCTTCCGCTGCCTGGAGCTGGACGTGCGCACCACCAGCGACGGCGAGGTCGTCGTCCTGCACGACGCCGGCATCGAGCGCACCACCAACGGCAACGGCCGCGTCGCCGACATGCGCTACGACGAACTGCGCACGTACAACGCCGGCACCGCCGACGCGCCCGCCCCCGTCCCCCGCCTCGACGGCCTGTTCTCGGAACTGGCCGACTTCGACGGCCTCTGGAACGTCGAGGTCAAGGCGCCTGCCGCCACCGAGCACGCCATCGACCTCATCGAGCACCACGGCCTCGTCCACCGGACGCTGCTGTCCTCCATGCACCCGAAGGTGCTGCGGCGGGCGCTGGAGCGCTGCCCCGACCTGCAGCGGGGCCTCATCGTGCTGGGGGCGCTGGAACTGGAGGACCTGGAGGAGGCGGAGGAACTGGGCTGCGCCTGGATCAACCCCGACCACGAGGGCCTCGGCGACGACGTGCTGCGGGAGGTCCGCGCGCGCGGCTACAAGGTGGGCTGCTGGACCGTCAACGACCCCGACCGCGCCCGCCACCTGGTGGAGCAGGGGGTGGAGTGCATCATCACGGACACGCGGGCGGTGCACGAGGCGGTGGATGCGCTGGCGTGGTAAGGTTCATGCATCTGTGCATGCATACACAGATGCATGACCAAGACCATCAGCCTCGCCGACGACGCCTACGACGCGTTGCGGGCGGCCAAGCGCCCGGGGGAGTCCTTCTCGGACGTCGCCCGCAGGGCGGCGCGGCTGTTGCGGCAGCAGGTGCTGTTCGACCGGAGCGTCCGCGTGGAGATGACGGACGAGGAGGCCGACGACCTCAAGCGCCGCATCTACGCGGACCGGGACGCCAGCCTCGAACCCCGGTACACGCCATGATCTTCCTGGACAGCGACGTCCTCATCGAGTTCCTGCGCCGCCGCGAACCCGTCACCTCCACCCTGGAGGCGTGGTTCCACGCCGGCGAGGAGCTGGCGGTGACCAGCGTCAACGTCGCCGAGGTCCTGCGGGGCGAATCGCAGCCCCTGAAGCGGCTCGCCGTCGCCACGCGCATCCTGGACGGCCTGACGCAGGTGCCGTTCGGTCCGAAGGCGGCCCGCCGCTTCGCGCTCCTGATGTCCCGCCTGGACCGGGATGGTCGGCCCATGCCGGTCGTCGACGGGATGGTCGCGGCCACCGTCCTGGAGGCCGGCGGCAGGCTGCTGACCCACAACGAGCGGGACTTCCGGCGGGCGGGGCTCGAACTGCTTTGACCCCCGTCCACCCTCGCCCTTAAGCGGCCGTCCTCCTAAGCCCCCAGCATGAGCCCGGAGACCGTCCCCGCGAGCGGCCGCGAGGCGTGGGAGAACACCACCCTCAGGAAGGCCCTCGACCGCCACCCGGAGCGCCGCGAGCGGTTCCTGAACCTCAGCGACAACGAGGTGCGCCGCCTGTACGGCCCCGACGACCTGGAGCGGGTCGGTTTCGAGGCGGAGCGCGACCTGGGCTTCCCCGGCGAGTTCCCGTTCACGCGGGGCGTCCACGCCACCATGTACCGGGGCCGGTTGTGGACGATGCGGCAGTTCGCCGGCTTCGGCACCGCCGCCGAGACCAACGAGCGCTTCCAGTACCTCCTGAGCCAGGGCCAGACGGGTCTGTCCACCGCCTTTGACTTCCCGACGTTGCAGGGCTTCGACAGCGACCACCCGTTCTCGGAGGGCGAGGTGGGCAAGGTGGGCGTCGCCATCGACTCCCAGAAGGACATGGAGCGCCTCTTCGACGGCATCCCGCTCTCGGACGTCTCCGTGAGCATGACCATCAACGGCCCCGCCCCGATGGTGTGGGCGATGTTCATGGGCGCCGCCGCCGAGCAGGGCGTGCCGTTCGAGAAGGTCACGGGGACCATCCAGAACGACATTCTCAAGGAGTACCAGGCGCAGAAGATGTTCATCTTCCCGCCGGAGCCCAGCATCGAGTTGGTGCTGGACACCTTCGAGTGGGGGGCGCAGCACGCGCCGCGCTTCAACACCGTGAGCATCTCGGGCTACCACATCCGTGAGGCCGGCAGCACCGCCGTCCAGGAGCTGGCCTTCACCCTCGCAAACGGCATGGACTACGTGCGCCGCGGCGTCGCGCGGGGCATGGACGCCGACACGTTCGCGCCCCGGCTCTCGTTCTTCTTCAACGCCCACAACGACTTCTTCGAGGAGATCGCCAAGTTCCGCGCCGCGCGCCGCATCTGGGCCCGCTTCATGCGCGACGAGGTGGGCGCCAAGGACCCCCGCTCCTGGCTGCTGCGCTTCCACACCCAGACCGCCGGCATGACGTGCACGCGGGAGCAGCCGGAGAACAACATCGTCCGCGTCGCCCTGCAAGCGCTGGCGGCGGTGCTGGGCGGCACCCAGAGCCTGCACACGAACTCGTTCGACGAGGCGCTGGCCCTGCCCACCGAGAAGGCGGTGCGCATCGCGCTGCGCACCCAGCAGGTCATCGCCCACGAGTCCGGCGTGGCCAACACCATCGACCCCCTGGGCGGCTCCTACTACCTGGAGACCCTCACCACCGAGATGGAAGAGGCGGCCAACGACTACTTCCGCCGCATCGAGGCCCTCGGCGGCATCGTGCGCGGCATCGAGAACGGGTTCTTCCAGCGCGAGATCGCGGACGCGGCGTACAAGTACCAGCAGTCCGTCGAACGGGACGACCGCACCATCGTCGGCGTCAACCGGTACCGCATGGAGGAGGAGCCGTACGCGGACATCCTCAAAATTGACGAGGAGGGCGAGCGCCGCCAGGTCGCCCAGCTCACTGCGCTGAAGGCCGGCCAGGGGCGCGACAACGCCGCCGTCGAGACGGCCCTGAACAAGCTGCAGGAGGCGTGCGAGCAGGAGGGCAGCGACCGCGTCAACCTCATGCCGTTCCTGCTCGACGCCAGCCGCGCCTACGCCACCCAGGGCGAGATCCGCGAGGCGATGGTCGCGGTGTACGGGGAGTACCAGGAGCCTGCGGTCTTCTAGGACGCAGGCGCCGCCGGCGCGTCGGCGGGCTTGAGCGTGCTGACGCGCGCCACCCGGTACGCAGGGCACGAGCGCCGGACGCCCGTGACGCCCGCCAGCACGGCGACGAAGGCCAGCACGCCCGCCGTCACCCAGCGCGTGGTGCCGTCGAAGAACACGAGGGCGTCCATGGCGGCGATGCCCGTGATGGAACTGACGGCGAGGCGGACGGCGGCGTCGACGGGGCCGACGTTGTGGGGGGAAGCCATGACCCCCTGCACGGGCTTGCGGTCTTGGTCCCTGCTCCGGACCCGTCCGCCCCGCGCTCCGGCGCCCGCTCCGCATCCTTCATGGCCCCGGCCGCCCCCTCCCCCGCGTGGCGGACAAGATCGCGCCCGGCGTCACCGTCGAGGGTCCCGACCGCAGGCCCGGCGGCGTGGCCGAACTGGAGGAGGCGGAGGCGATGGAGCGGGCCAAGGCGTTCGAGAAGCGCCGCGACGACGCCAAGTGGTACATCATGATGGGCGTCGCCATGCTGTTCGCGGGCGGCCTGAGCGCCTACCTCGCCGCCGGCGGCGCCGCCATGTGCCTCTGGGGGTTGGCCACGTACTGGTATTGGGGCCGCCGGGCGCGGGGCGCCTACGACCCCTGGCAGGACCGGGAGCTGGACGACTGGGAGGAGGACCAGTACCGGTAGCCCCGGCGGCCCCGCCGCGCGTTCGCGACGCCTACTCCAGGCCGCCGACCGCGGGGACCCCGACGACGCCCTGGGTGTGGTCGGGCCGCACGTCGGCGCGGTCGTTGTCGTTGGGCTCGAAGACCTCGGCGTCCTGGATTTGCAGGAGGTTGGCGTCGAGGGTCTTGTCGAGGGTGATGGTCTCCGAGTCCGAGCGCAGTTCGGTGCGCCGCAGGTCCACGTCCCCCGCGACCGTCATCCGGAGTTGCTTCTGGCCGTGGAACACCGCGTCCGGCGCGACCACCTCCCCGGCGTCGACCGTGATCCCCTCGTTGATGGAGCGAATCGTCGCCCCGTCGGCGACGAGGGTCCCCGCGCCGGCGTCCAGCGTGACGTGCTTCTGGGCCGCCAGGGTGCCCACCACGGTGACGTCGCCGCCGCCCGAGTCGACGGTGAGGTGCTCGTTGACGGCGTTCGCGTCGACGTTCTCCAGCGTGACGTCGCCGCCGTCGGAGCGCAGGACGACGGACTTCCCGGCGGCGAGGCTGGTGTCGACGACGCGCAGGGGACCGCCGTTGCTGTCGAGGGCGTTGACGTGCTCGTTGGGCGTGCGCAGGGGGGTCGCGATGACCAGGCAACCCCCGCCCGAGTGGAAGTCGATGTCCGAGGACGGCACGTCGACGAGGCCGACGCTCGGGGGCAGCACGAGGCCGTTGCCGGCGGCGGCGTGGTGGACGCCGTCGAGGACGTCCGCGGGGTCCAGGGCGACGTCGACGCCGTCCTGGTACAGGCAGTCCCCGTCCACGTCCTCGTAGGGGAAGCCGGGGTCGAAGACCCCCGAGGGCGGCGGGACGGGCGGCACGGGCAGCGGGGGGCAGCTCCGTTGCCCCTCCACCACCGTCTTGAGTTGCTCGGCGCCCTGGGCGTGCCGGTAGGCGAGTTCGACGTGCACCACCGCCGCGGGGTCGAGGGGGGTCGCGTGCGCCCAGGTCTCCCCGATGGAGAACGCCCCGTCCTGGAAGGCTCCTCCCAGGGTCTCCCTGTCGAACTCGGTCCGGGTGCCGTCGACCTCCAGCAGGAGTCGCACGCGGTCGCGTTCGAGGGTCTCGCCGCCCCCGTGTCGCAGGACGACGGCGTCGTTGGCGTCGCCCCAGGAGCCGTCCGTGCACAGCAGGTCGTAGGAGAGGTCGGACTGGAGGCTGCTGGGGGGCTCCTTCCCCAGGATCGACAGGGCGACCAGGCCGGCCAGGGCGAGGACGATCCCCAGCAACAGGATCTCGCCGACGACGGGGGACGCTCCGTCCTCGGCGGGGCGGAGTCGGGGGTGCGTTCGTCTCATGGGCCGGGTGGGGTGGTTTTCTCGGGGGTGGGACGCATAAGCGTTTGGCGGACGGGGGGCGCACGGCGGTGCCGGACCCCGCCCGAAGCCCTTCCCTCGCTCCCCTCGTCCGGTCTCCCGCTCGTCCCCTCTCCCCATAATCCACGTGGTGGGGGGCATAAGAGTCCGTCTTGCTGAGGCGAGTGCATGCAGACCGACACCCTGCTGGACGATTGCCTCCGGGCGCACCAGGACCTGCTGAAGCTGGAACGGTCGTTCCACCAGTGGCTGCAGCAGATGACCGGCTTCGAGGACGCTCCCCCGCAGTACGCGTAGCTCAGAACCACCGCCGCACGCGGGCGCGGTAGGTGTCGTAGTCGGGGAAGCGGGCCGCCAGCAGCGCCTCCTCCCGTTGGATGACCCAGACGGACAGGCCCCAGCCGGCCAGGGGGACGAGCGCGACGGCGACCCACCAGCCCGTCCACAGGCCGATGCCCGCTTGGCCCAGGAGGAACGCGAGGTAGATGGGGTTGCGGCTGAAGCCGTAGGGGCCGGTCACCACGAGGGCCGTCGTCGGCTTGTAGACGTCCGGGTTCGTCCCGGCCCGCCCCTGCTCGAGAAACGCCCACCCGATGAGCGCGACGGCGAGCACCACCAGCAGCGCGCCGGCGGACCACGCGTCCGGCGGCAGGTCGGGCAGCGGCAGCGTCCGGTCGGCGAGCCAGGCCACGAACAGCGCCGCGGCGGGGAAGGCGGGGGGCGGGACGCGCACGGCCGCTTCTGCCACGGGCCCCCGGACGGAGGTGGCGGCCAAGGGCTTGTCGGATGGCCCCGCCCCCGCACG
>JANQNI010000350.1 GCA_028289805.1 Thermoplasmatota archaeon
AACTCCGCCTCCAGCATCCGCGCCAGGCGGTCGCGGCGCACGCCCTGGACGTGCAGGGGCTGGTTGCTCCACAGCAGGCCGTGGTGGGTCAGCAGCGCGTCGGCGCCCCACGCGACGGCGGCGTCGATGGTCTCCCGGCTCACGCTGACGGCGGTGGCGACCTTGCGCACCTCCGCCCGGCCCTCCACCTGGAGGCCGTTGTGCTGGCCGTCGGCGAAGTCGGCCGCGTGCAGCTCCGCGTCGAGGGCGGCCACCAGATCCCGCGTCGCCACGGCACCGGGCGGGCTCATGCGAGGCGCATCTCGAACGCGACGGTGGCGGCGCCCAGGCCGAAGGCGACGATGGTGTCCGGGTGCAGCTCGCCGAAGCGGCCGACCTCCACGCCGTCCACGACGACGCGCCCGGCACGGCCCTCGATGAAGCCGGGGGGCGTGGCCGGTTCCAGGGTCGCCTCCAGGCCCAGGTCGGACAGGAACGCTTCCACGAGGGCCTTGACGTCGCTGAAGCCGGTCTTGGCGGCCTGCTCGACGGCGGCGACGTGCAGGCGGTTGCGCCACGCGCCGTCTTCGTCCTCCAGGACGACCTGTCCGACCTCGAAGATGCGCTGGGGCAGGGGCCGATGCCGGTTGGCGGCGAGCACCTGCAGGAGCCCCGGCGCGAGCTTCTGGCGCAGGAGGGTGCGGTCCTCCAGGACGGGGTTGCGCACGGTCACGGCGGCCGGCGTCTCCTCGCCCCAGTGGGTCCACTGCTCCTCCGGGCCGCTGAGGGTGAGGGTGCGGGCCTCCGAGAGCCCCTGGCCGAGCAAGGCGGTGCGGGCGCGGGCCTCGACGGCCTGGGCCGGCAACGGCTTGCCCCAGGTCAGGTTGTCCGGTTGCTCGCCCGCGAAGTGCTCGAAGCCGTGCCCGATGGCCACGTCCTCCATCAGGTCCACGGGGTGCAGGACGTCGAAGCGCCACGCGGGCGTCTCCACGAGCACGCGGTTGTCGAACGCATCCGCCTTGTGGCCCATCCGCCGCAGGGCGTCGGCCACCTCGTCGCCGGAGAGGTCCTTGCCCAGCAGCCGCACCACGGCGTCCGTGTCCAGCACCTGCTCCGTCGTGGAGAGGTCCGGGCTGACCCACGTCCCGGAGACGTCGTGGACGGTGACGGCCTCGATGGTGCCGCCGCGCTCGGCGAAGCCGGTGGCCAGCAACGCGATGGTGCGCTTGACGCTGGCCTCGTCCGTGCCCGTCACGTCCAGAAGCAGGTCCCGCGTCCCGGCGGTGACCGTGGTCTTGGCGGCGTTGATGACTGGCGGCATGGACAGCACCTCCCCGTCGGCGTCCAGGAACACCGGGAACCGGCCGTCGGGCAGCAGGTGGGCGTACTCCCGGCCCTTCGGGTGCCGCTCCAGGATGGCCGCCGGGCTCAGGGCGCCCTCGTCCCAGGCCAGGGGAACGAACGGCTTCTCGTCGGGGCCCACGCAGGTGTACGTGAACGGCCCCGAGACCCCCTGCGCGTCGTGGACGCCGACGGCGATCTTGCGGCGCCTCCGGCCCGGCGCCAGCGTCAGCTTCTCCTGCGCGTCCATGACGAGCTGGACGTAGTCGTCGTCGAACGGGACGCCGCGCACGAAGCAGAGGGCGGCGAAGGGACGGACCTGGGCCACGCTGGGGTCCACGCGCAACTCCGTCGTGGGGGGCCGCACGTCGTACGTGGGCATCCCCGGCTCCACGCCGAGAAACGCCCGCAGGGCGCGCCCCGTGCCCTCCAGGCTCAACAGGTCCGGCCGGTCGGGGAACCACTCGATGGTGATCGCCTCCCCCTCCACGCGGTCTAGGTCGCCGCCCATCATCGGCATCCGCTCGGTCAGTTCGTCCATGGGGACGTCCCGGCCGACGAGGCGGCACAGGTCCGGGCGCTGGAAGGTGACGACGGGCACGAAC
>JANQNI010000371.1 GCA_028289805.1 Thermoplasmatota archaeon
GATGGACGTGCTCGCCGTCAACACCGAGGACCGTGCGAGGGCCATCGCCGGGCGCATCGTGCTCTCCATCGACGGTCTGCCCGAGCAGACGCTGCGTCGTGAGGTGCTGCTGGGCGTCGAAGGCAACAGCGTCGTCCAGGCGACGCTGGAGTGGACGCCGGGGGCGGCAGGCCCCTGGACGGTCCAGAGCTTCTGGGACGGCGGGGACGAGGTGCGATCCGACGTCTTCCGGGTGGCGGGGCCCCTGGCGGACGTCCGCCCCCAACCCCGGGACGGGGCGCTGCGACTTGGGGATGCGGCGTCGGTCGAGTACGTCGTCGAGGCCTCCGAGGACGTGTGGGTCGAACGCCTGACCCTGGTCCGTCCGCAGTGGGTGCAAGCCGACCTGCTGGGCATGGACCAGATTCTCCAGCAGGAGGACATCGAGCGGGTACGCCTTGACGCGGGCGCTTCCGTGACCGTTCCACTCACGGTCGTGCCTCGCGCCACCGGAGTCCACTCCTGGGTGGTCGTCGTCGAGACCTCCGACGGGCCGTCCGTGCACGAAGTGGCCTCCCTCACCGTCCTCGCGGACGCTCCCCCCGCGCCGTTGCCGTGGGTCCCGGTCCTGATCTTCGTCGGCCTCCTCGCGCTCCACGCTCTTTGGCGACGTTCCTGGGTTCGCTGAGTTCCTCCCGACACTTGCACGTCCCATGTAGAAACCTCATAAACGCCCCCGCCGACTCCTCCCGAGCCCATGGCCTACCAGGTCGAACCCCAGGACCTCGCTCGCTTCAAGCGGAACCACGAGCACTTCCAGGCCGTGGTGGGTCAGTACATCATCGGCTACAAGGAGGTCGTGACGGACCTGATGATCGCCCTCCTGGCGCAGGGCCACGTCCTGCTGGAGGGGGTTCCGGGGACCGCCAAGACGACGCTGGCCAAGACGTTCAGCCAGACGCTCGGGATGGACTTCCACCGGGTGCAGTTCACGCAGGACCTGATGCCGATGGACATCACGGGGCACTTCATCTACGACCAGGACAAGCACGAGTTTGTCCTCCGGAAGGGCCCGGTGTTCACGAACCTGCTCCTGGCCGACGAGATCAACCGCGCGCCGCCCAAGACCCAGTCTGCGATGCTGGAGACGATGGAGGAGAAGCAGGCGACCATCGAGGGCCGGACGGTGAAGCTGGACCGGCCGTTCATGGTGGTGGCGACGATGAACCCCATCGACAACGAGGGCGTCTTCCGGCTCCCGGAGGCGCAGCTGGACCGGTTCATCATCCGCTCCCAGATGCACTACCTCAGCAACGAGGAGGAGGAACAGATGCTGCGGCTGAAGCTGGCCAACAAGCGGCTGGAGGAGAACCAGCAGCGGCTCCGGGTGGACGCGGTGCGGTTGGGCCAGGACCTGGCGCGCAAGATCCACATGGGCGCCGAGACGCTGCGCTACCTCCAGCGCGTGGCGAGCAAGACGCGGGAGCACCCCGACGTGCGCGTGGGCGCCAGCCCCCGCTCCATGGAGCAGATGCTGCGCGCGGCGCAGGCGTACGCGCTGATCAACGGCCGCCCGTACTGCGTCCCGGACGACGTGGCCTACGTCGCCCCCCGCGTGCTGGGGCACCGCATCCTGATGCGCGTCGACGCCGAGGCGCGGGGCCGCACGGCGCGCGACGTCCTGGACGACGTGCTGAAGCACGTGCCCAAGCCGCGCCTCGTGGTCAAGGGCGCGTAGGCGGGCCAGCATGGACGACGCGGAGGTTGTGGAGTTCGAGGGTCCGGCGGGGGGAGCGCCCGCGGAGGCGGACGTGCCCCGCCCCGGCCTGCACGACCCACCGCCGTCGGACCACGCCGAGCACCTGGAGCTCGCGGAGGCGACGCCGCTGCGGCCGACGTGGGCGGCGGCGGTCCTCGTCGGCGTCGCGGCGCTGTTGTGGTTCGGCGTCGTGGTGGCCGCCGTGGCCGCCGCGGTGGCGCGGGGGGACTCCCGCCTCTTCTTCGGCGCCGCCGCGCTCGTCACGTCCCTGTTCGCCGTCTTCCTGACCCTCCTCCTGGTGGGCGGCCGCCGCCGCACGGTGCGCCGCATCGCGATGGCGCGCTTCGACGTGTCGCGCACCGTCTCCGCCGCGGAGGTGCTGCAGGGGGACGTGCTGCGGGTGCGGCTGGATGCCAGCGGTTGCTCGTGGCCCGACGGCCTCGTGGTGCGGCTGCGGGAGGTGCCGGTGCCGGGCTTCGAGACGGGCCGCCCCGTCGTCCTCGACCGGCCCGAGGTGCGTGACTACGCCGCGCGGGCCCAGCGCCGGGGTCGGCAGGTCCTGGAGGGCGTCGAGGTGCTGGTGCGCGACGCGGTGGGCCTGTGGGAGCACACGCGGACGTACACGCTCCAGGACGCCGTGGAGGTGCGCCCCGGCCTGCACGCCCTCCAGCTGCGCTCCATGCTCGTCGGCCGCTCCGCCTTCCCCGACGGCGCCCCCAAGGCCCTCGTGCACATGTTTCGCGACGTGGAGCACGAGACCCTGCGCGACTACAGCCCCGGGGACCGCCTCAAGGACGTGGACTGGAAGCGCATGGGCGCGACGCAGAAGATGATGGTCCGCGACGTGCACGACGAGAGCATCGACGTGGGCCTCCTGCTGGTGGACGCCGGCGCCTCCATGCGCCTCGTGGAAGGCGGCCGGCGCAACCTGGACGCGGCGCTGGAGTCGGCGTCGGAGGTCATCGAGGAGGCGGCGCGGCGCAACCACCAGGTGGGCGTGGTCGCCTTCGACGAGCGGCGGGTGCTGGAGGAGGTGCGCCCCAGCCGCGCCCGCGGCCTGCCCGCCGAGGTGCAGGCGGCGTTCCAGCGCCTCGCCGACCGGCGACCGCCGCGGCCTCCCGGCCGGGACGAGCCGGAGCCGGAGCCCCTCGCCGTGCGCCTCGAGCGCGTCCTGCGCGGCATGGCGGGCAGCCGCATGGGCGTGCTGCTGCTGACGGACCTGGAGACGGTGGACGAGGCGGTCATCCAGACCCTCGCGCGCCTGGGTGGCGGCGGCACCAAGGTCGGTGCGCTGGTGCTGCCGCAGCCGAGCCTGGAGGCGAAGAAGTACGCCTACCGCACGCACCGCGTCAAGCCGCCGCAAGGCTACCGCGGCACCGTCCACCGGCGGGAACTGCGCGAGGTGCTGGCGGTGCAGGGCATCGAGACGATGGACCTGGTCCTGGACTGACCCGGCCTCAGTCGTCGCGGTGGGGGTTGCAGCGTTCCAGGAACTCCTGCTCCGCCTCCAGCGCCCCCGACGCGACCAGGAGGTCGTCGGCCTCCAGCCGGAAGTCGCCCTCGACGCCGCTGTGCCAGCGCGCGTGGCGCTTGACGGCCAGGACGCGCATGCCGGTCTCGGTCTCGAACTCCGATTCGCGCAGGGTGGTGCCGGCGAACTCGCTGTCGCCGTGCAGGGTGACCTTGGTGATGGTGGAGTCGCTGGTGCGGATGGCCTCCGCCAGCACCGGGTGCAGTTCCACGTCGCGCAGGACCACGTCGGCGATCTCGAGGGCGCTGTTGGCGATGACCTCGGCGCCCTGGGCGACGCGGATGAGCACGAGGGCGGTGTCCACGTTCAGGGCGCCGTCCTCCACCGCCTCCAGCGTCAGCCGCTGCAACCGGGTGAGGTCCTCCCCCACGTCCTCCTCCAACTCCCGCACCTCGCGGGCGATGGCCTCGGAGTGGTAGAAGACGGCGCTGTAGGCCAGGTCCACCATCAGTTCACTGGTGTCCTTCATCTCCAGCAGCAGCTCCTCGATGCGCTGCGTGCGGGGCGTCCTGTCCGCGTGGGCCTCGGCGCCGGTCCCGTCGTCGCTCACAGTTCCTCCTCCTCGCCCGCGATGTATCGCCGCAGGTGCTCGTGCCCCTCCCGCTGGCCCCGCACCAGCAGGATGTCGTCGGCGCGGATGGTGTTCTCGGCGCCGGCGTCGCAGACCCAGTGCTTGCCGCGCCGGATGGCGAGCACGCGCACGCCGGTCTCGGACTCCAGGTTCAGTTCCCCCAGGGTCCGGTCGACGAGCCGGCAGCCGGCGGGGACGCGGATGGTGCCGACGCGGTCGTCGGCATCGTCGAACACCTTGCCCAGGAAGGGCCGCAGGGCGACGTTGGCGTCCAGCAGTTCGACCATGTCGCTGGCGGCGTTGGCGATGTGCTCGCTGGCGTCGGCGACCTGGAGGATGCCGGCCACCTGCTCCGCCTCCTCCGTGGAGCGCACGCCGAGGCTTGCCGTCAGGCGCAGTTGGTACTTCAGCCAGTCCATGCGCTTGGCCAGTTCCTCCACCTCCTCGCCCAGGGGGTCGGAGTCCAGCACGAGGGCGGAGTAGGCCAGGTCGGTGGCGAGTTCGCTCAGGTCCTTCATCTCCTTGAGGATCTCCAGGACCGTCAGCGGTTCGTACTCCACTTCCTCGTACGTGTCGATGGCGCGCTTTTTCCAGAACTTCATATGCCCACGACCCCCCCGGCTGCGAGGAGGAAGACGATGCCCAGGGTGTCGCCGGCCGTGGTGAGCACGGGCACGACGACGTTGTCGGGGTCCCAGCCGAAGCGGTGGGAGAGCCATCCGACGAGGATCACGAGCACGACCATGACGAGCATCAGGCCAAGGCCGGCCAGCAGCGTCACCAGGACGAGGTCCTGGAAGCGCAGGGTGACGGGGATTCCGAGGACGGGGGCGATGACGTGCGCGAAGGCCCCCAGGAAGGAGAAGGTTGCGGCGGCGAGGATGAGGCTGGCGGTGGCGTCGCGCCGGAAGCCGTGGCCGCCGTTGCTCCACAGGCCCCCCAGGTGCAGGCCCGAGGCGACGCGGCTGCCGAGGATGCTGCCGACGTTGCCGCCGATGCCATTGACGGCCGGCACCAGCGCCAGCAGCACGGGCACGTCGAACAGGCGGTCCTGGAAGGCCACCAGGATCTGCCCCGACAGCACGCCGATGACGACGGCGCCGCCCAGCACCGGCAGGCTCTGGAGGGTGATGGCCCGCCACGTCGCGGTGGGGGGGACGTCGGCCTGCACTCAGGCACCCCCCAGCCACGCGGCGGCGGCGAACAGCGAC
The DNA here is from genome assembly GCA_028289805.1 of Thermoplasmatota archaeon. Classification (GTDB taxonomy): domain Archaea; phylum Thermoplasmatota; class E2; order JACPAO01; family JAHFTW01; genus JANQNI01. Next base: position 5,052 of record JANQNI010000371.1, read on the forward strand.
AGCAGCGTGAAGACGTCGCTCATGGTCATCAGCACCGGTCCCGCCACGTTGTCCAGGTCCAGGCCGCGCCGGAACGCGACGCGCATGGTGACGATGGCGACGGCGCCCATGACCACGCCCGACAGGACGCCCGCTGTGACCGCGATGGCGCCCAGCCGGAGGACGCCCGCCGACGGCAGGCCGGCGGCCACGGTGACGACGTGCGCGAGCACCGCGGCGGCGAAGGCGAGCACCACGCCCAGCACCAGGGACGCGACGATGTTGTGCCACACCAGGGGACTGGTCCAGCGGTCGCGGGGCACCAAGCCGAAGCGCGTCAGGGTGCCGAGGCGGCTGCCCATGCTGGTGCTGATGTTGCCCCGCATGGCCAGAACGGCCGGAACGAGCGCCAGCAGTCCCGGCAACCGCTCCAGGCTCGCCTCCATGCGGCCCAGAAACGATCCAGCGAGCACCTCGAGGACGGCCATCCCAAGCAGCAGCGGCAGGGACTCCCGCAGGATGTCCCGGACGCCCGCCTCGGACACCGACCACGCCCCCGACTACCGCTGGCGGCGCAGGAAGGGCAGTCCGGTCTTCTCGTTCTCCACGACCTCGTACCCCTGCGGAAGGGCGCAGGCGTCGCCCTCCTGGGGCGGGTTCTTGGCGAAGAAGTAGATGCGCTGCTCGCGGCCCGTGCTGAGGTGGACCTTGCGCGTGTAGAGGGTGTAGTCGCCGTGGCGGAACGCCTCCCCGGCGGCGGGCCCGGCGTCTGCCTGCCCGGAGGATTCCGGCGGGTTCCATTGCTCGGCGGACGTCCAGCCCGTTGCGGTGGGCGCCTCGGGCGCATCCGCCGCCGGGGGGGCGGGCTCGTCCAGGCCCTCGGCGGGTGCCTCCGGTCCCGGTTCTTCCGGCCACGGCGTCGCCTCGGGCGTCGGCTCGGGCCACGGGGCCTCGGCTTCCTGCGCGGGCGGCTCCTCCCCCGAAGCCGGGGTCTCCGGATTCCTCCAGCCCGCCTCCAGGGCGGGGTCGGGGCGCTGGGCGGCGCGGAACTCCACCCGCTCCTCTCCCTGGCCATCGTCGAAGCCGAACTCGGGGCCGTCGGTGCCGCCCCAGTCGTCGGTCGGCTCGGTGTCGTCCACGCGGGTCCGGTCGTCGCGGGGACCCTGCTCGAAGTCCCCCCAGTCACCGAGGTCGGACTCCACGCCCGAGAGGTCGGCCGCGTCCACCTCCTCCGTGCCGGCGGCGCCGGGAGCGTCGTCGTCTGCGATGCGGAAGCTGAGGCCCTCGTCGCCGGGCTGGCCGACCTGGAACGTGGTCTCCCGGCTGGTGGCGGGCGCAGCTCCCGCGGGGGGGCCCTCGTACTCCACCTCGATGACGCGGGAGTCGTCGGTTTCGAGCGGACCGATCTCCGCCTCGATCTCCGCGTCGCTGTATCCGAGGCGTCGCAGCATGGACACCAGGTACCGGCGGTCCTCCGAGGTGTTGGAGTCGAGCGCCAGGCGGTCGAGGGCGTTGCGCAGCGCGTCGGCACGGTCCGACATGAACAGCCGCTCCAAGGAGGGCGTGCCATAAGGCCATTGCCTTTGTCCCTCCGGTCCAACGGGAGGGCGGCGCGGGGCTGGGCGGTCGACGCGGTCTCGTGCGTGCCGCCCGCGCGGGTCCCGTCCGTTTTATAGGGGTCCCTCCTTCGCCGGCCCCGCTTCGGGGCTCCCATGATCCAGTTCGGTCCAGCGGGCATTCCGCTTTCTTGCAAGGGGCGCACGGTGCGCGACGGCATCATCTACACGCGCAACCTCGAGCTCGACGCCATGGAGGTGCAGTTCGTCCGCGGCATCCGCATGACGGAGGAGGAGGCGCTCAAGGTCCGCGAGACCGCTGACGAGGCCGGCGTCGAACTGCACGTCAAGGCGCCGTACTACATCAACCTCGCCGGCGACGAGCGCAACGTCGAGATGTCGGCGCAGAAGATCCTCGCCACCGGCAAGCTCGCCGACGTCATGGGTGCCGAGACCGTCGTCTTCCACCCCGGCTTCTACGGCGAGCTCGGGAAGGAGGAGACGGCCAGCCGCGTCGTGCAGAACCTGCGCGACATCCGCAACGTCTTCGTCCGCGAGGGCTGGAAGCCCCGCCTCGGCATGGAGGTCATGGGCAAGCGCAACGTCTTCGGCTCCCTGGAGGAGGTCCTCGACGTCTGCAACCGCGTCAAGGGCATCGTGCCCGTCATCGACTTCGCCCACATCCACGCCCGCGGCAACGGCATCCTGCAGAACCCCGAGGACTTCCTGGGCGTCTTCGAGCGCCTCGCCCCCCTGGGCATCAAGCACCACCTCGTCCACTTCACGGGCATCCACTACGAGAACGGCAACGCCCGCTACCGCCTGCCCATCAAGAAGGGCGACCTGAAGTTCGAGCCCCTGTGCGACGTGCTGCTGGACCACAACATCAGCGCCACGGTCATCTCCACGAGCCCCATCCTCGAGCACGACGCGATGTACATGAACATCGTCTTCGACCGCGTCAAGGAGCGCCGCGACGCCCGCATCGCCCGCGAACTGCGCGAGGCGCAAGAGGCGGAGGAGAAGCGCCGCCGCGACGAGGAGCGCAAGGCGAAGGCCGCCGAGGAGAAGCGCCTCCGGGAAGAGGAGGAGGCCCGCGCCAAGGCCGAGGCCGCCGCCGAGGCGGAGCGGAGGAAGGCCGAGGAGGAGAAGCGCAAGGCGGAGGAGGCCGCCCGCAAGCGCCCCTGCGAGGCGCTGACCAAGACCCTGGGGCCGTGCAAGAACCTCGCCCGCGAGAAGGGCAGGTTCTGCCCCCAGCACAAGGGCTGGCGCGGCCACACCCTCGGGGACCTCCCCGAGAACCAGACGCCCGAGGTCACCCAGAGCGACGACGAGGGCCGCAAGCAGGTCAGCGCCCCGCGCGCCTACGGACCCGACCAGGAGGTCCCGGCCGAGCCCGAGGTCTACAAGCTCTACAAGCGCGACGACCGGTACTACTTCTCCAAGACGAAGAAGGACGGCTTCAGCCTCGTCTTCAAGGTCCCCGACGGCAAGGAGGTCGCCTACAACCGCAACGGCGTCCCCCTGCTGCGCAACGCGCGGGAGTGAGCGGGGGCGGCGACGCGTGGACCTGGAGGAACCC
>JANQNI010000044.1 GCA_028289805.1 Thermoplasmatota archaeon
GGCCGGAGAGGTCGATGCCCTTCTCCGCCATGACGGCGACGGCGCCGGGGTTGACCGCGTCGGTGGGTTCGGTGCCGGCGGAGGCGGCGTCGAGGCCGAGGTGGCGGGCGAAGCCCTCGGCCATCTGGCTGCGGCAGGAGTTGCCGACGCAGACGAACAGGACGCGCATCAGGCCACCCCCTCCGGCGCCGCGGACGTGCGCGGGGCGTCGTCCGGGGACTCCGGGCGCCGCACGGGGGCGGGCCGGCTGCCGCGCCGCACCGCCTCGTACAGGAGGGCGCCGGCGAGGGCGCCGAGGACGGGGACGACGAGGTAGGCCCAGAGGGCGCCGAGGGCGTCGGCGGCGCCGCTGGCGACGGCGGGTCCGAGGCTGCGGGCGGGGTTCATGCTCGCCCCGGTCAGGGGTCCGGCCCAGAGGGCGGACAGGGCGACGGTGCCGCCGATGGCGGTGCCGGCCATGGCGCCCACGGCGCGGCCGTCGGTGGCGACGCTGGCGATGACGAACATGAGCGTCGCGGTGAGCAGGAACTCGACCAGGAGCCAGCCGGGGAGGGTGACCAGCTCGCCGGGGACGGTGGCGCCGAGGTGAGCGACGTTGCCGAGGGCGGCGCGCAGGACGAGGGCGGCGGCGAGGGCACCCAGGAGTTGCGCGGCAACGTAGCCAGGGACGCGGCGCCAGGGGAAGTGGCGCGTGGCGGCGAAGGCGAGGGTGACGGCGGGGTTGAAGTGGGCGCCGCTGAGGTGGCCGGTGGCGTAGATCATGGCGCCGATGACGAGGCCGAAGGTTGCGCTGACGCCGACATGGCCCAGGGCGCCGGTCTGGGCGTCGACGATGATGGCGCCGCAGCCGGCGAGGACCAGGGCGAAGGTGCCGGCGGCCTCGGCCAGTTCCGAGCCGGCCCTCATGGGCACGCCTCGCAGTCGGGCAGGTGCTTGGCGGCGGCGTCGACGGCGGCCAGGACGTCAGCGACGGCGGCGTGGGCGAGGCGGTAGCGGTTCTCCTTCCCGACGCGCTCGTAGGCGACGATGCCGCAGTCGCGCAGCTGCTTCAGGTGGTGGCTGACGTTGCTCTGGCTGTGTCCGGTGGCCTCGACGAGGTCGTTGACGCAGCGGTCGCCGGCCCGGAGTTCCTGCAGGAGGACGTGGCGGGTGGGGTCGGCCACGCAGGACAGGAACAAGTCCCGGTTCATATGATTGGCTACCGATGGGATGATTTGGGCCTTGCGCTACCGCCAGAGTCCCCCGCCGGCCACGCCCCGCGCCGCCTTCTCCATCACGTCGCCCACGAACCGGTCGACCGTCTCCCCCTCGTCGCCCTCCAGGATGCCCTGCACGTCGCGCCACTTCTCGTCCAACCGGCGCATCATCGCCGCGTCGATGGTGTCCTGGGCCGTGAAGTACCACGCCTCGACCCGGTCCTTCTGGCCGATGCGGTGCAGGCGGCCCTCGCACTGCTCGTGCTTGGTGGGCGTCCAGTCCAGCTCCAGGAACACCACGTGGCGGGCGTGCA
>JANQNI010000072.1 GCA_028289805.1 Thermoplasmatota archaeon
AGCGAGTTCGCCGCGAAGCGGCGGACTGGCGACTGTCGGATGAGACGAAGGTACTTGCTGAGTACCGCCGGGTCCTGGGCGCGTAGCGCGAGGGACCCAGGCCGAAGCAAGTACCGAGTCGAGCGAGCCCGAGCGTAGCGAAGGGCTGGCGAGTACCAAGGTGCTGGCCGAATGCCGGCGGGTGCTTGAGGCGTAGCCAAGCGCACCGACGGCGAAGGCAGCGCTGGATTCATCCGGTGGGATCGAGTTCGCCGCGAAGCGGCGGACTGGCGACCGCCGGACGGGCCCAAGTTCCTCGCCGAGTGCACGCGCGTGCTCGAAGCGTAGGCTCCCCGCGTCTTCTTCCCTCTTTCTTCCCTTGCTCCGCCTTCACGCGGCGGCGTCCCGGTCCACGACAGCGAACCCCACGGCGAGGGCGGATGCCAAGATGACCACGCCGAGGGCGTAGCTGATTGGGTCGTCGACCTCCAGGGGCTGCATGAGCATGGCGACGGCGAAGCCGGCGGTCCCGAGGATGGCGGCGGCCGTGTGCCAGCCGGCGGCGCGGGCGGGGCGCCAGAAGGCCAGTCCGGCGGCGGCCGCGAGGCCCAGGTATGCAAGGAGCACGCCGACGATTTCCAGGTCCTGCGGACTCCCGCCGCCCCACGCGGGGAACGTGGTGGCGATCAGGAGGGCGAGGGAAGCAAGCAGGCCTGCAAGGGGTCCGGGGCGCACGCGGGGGGCAAGGGGGCGGAGGTGAAGGGCGTGCCGCCGGCATGGGTCGCCCTGCGCGTCGGCCCGCTTCCTGAGCCGTACCGGGAAAAAAGAGGGGGGATGAATCGCCGGAGGCCTACAGGAGGCAGTCGGCGCGGGGCGTGGGCGTGCTGGTCGTGCACCGCAGGAGGTAGGCGGGCTCTTCCTGGCTCACCAAGACGGTGCAACCGGCGGCCTGGACGCGCACGGCGTCGCCCACGTCCGCCGCGGTGGGCACGTTGCAGTCCGTGACGCCGCAGGCGTACCGCTCGGTGCCCTCCAGGAACAGGGCGCCCGTCCACACGCTGCATCCGGCCCAGTGGCCCGCGAACTCGCAACCCGCGTACCCGCCGGGCCAGGTGGGGGAGACGTCGCAGTCCGGAGCGGCCATGCGCAGGGACGGCGGGTCGCTCACGAGGGTGGGGGTGACCCAGACGCCGACGTTGCAGCTGTTGTGTCCGCCGACGACGAGGCCGGACGTGTGGAGGCCCCACTGGGCCTGGAAGCAGCCGCTCCCGACGAGGCCGAAGCCGCACGCGTAGCCGTAGGTGAGCACGCCGCATCCGACCTCGGCGTCGTCGGGAGTGAGCACGTGGATGGCGCAGCCGTGGTCGGGCACGCTGGCCGTGCACGTGGCCGGGTCGGTCGGCTGGGCGGAGGTGGGGGCCGCGAGGGCGAGGACGGTCAGAAGGCTGAGTGCGGTGATGAGGGTGCGGTGCATGGGGGGTTCTCCTGGGTCTGGCGGTTCGCCGCGCACCGTCCGCGTCCGACGGCGGGGCGGCGGCGCAGCG